>CAZKNU010000023.1:0-16828 GCA_964554235.1 uncultured Methanosarcinales archaeon
ACTGCCGAAGCCGCTAAAGATTTGATTGAAGCAGGTGCTGATGGATTAAAAGTGGGCATTGGTCCTTCTGCAGTCTGCACTACCAGAATAATTTCTGGTTCAGGCATGCCTCAATTAACTGCGGTAATGGACGTGGTAAAAGTAGCTAAAGAGTACGATATTCCTGTCTGCGCTGATGGGGGAATGAAATACCCTGGTGATGTTGCTAAAGCTATCGCTGCCGGTGCATCGACCATTTTTTCAGGAAGTTTTTTTGCCGGCACAGATGAAGCACCCGGATTAATTATTTTGAAAGATGGAAAGCGCTATAAGCGTTACATGGGCAGCGCTTCTTACGACAGCAATCATGAACGCAAAGAGAATTTAGAGCAGGAAGCGGTTAAAGAAAAATTAGATGTTTATGTTGAGGGGGTTTCTATTCTGGTCGACTACAAAGGCTCGGTTAGAGAGGTTATTTTAAGTTTAATTAAAGGGCTGCAGAGCGGCATCAGTTATTGCGGAACAAGAACCATCCCGGAAATGCAGAAAAAAGCTAAATTCATTCAAATTACTTCTGCCGGCTGGGAAGAAAGCAAAAGTAGAGGACAGAAGTTGAGCGAATAAATAGATACATAAAAATAAATAACATATGCGCTGTTAAGTGAGGGTGAGCGAAGCAAAAGTCTGCAAGATGTCCCCACAATTTCGTAGAAAGTTTGAGTTTTAGGTGCAGTAAATTAGGGTGGGGAAAAGCGCGCATTTAGATAAATTATTAAAGCATAAAAATCTACTAATTAAAAATATGGTAGATAAATCCAATTCCGATATAATCATTAAAAGGGGAAAATTAGCAGACGCAAAAAGAATTATAGATATGCAAAGAGAGGGATTAAAAAGAAAGAATTGGATTTATACAGGAAGTAATGAAGTAACCAAAGATAAACTAAAAAAATTAAAAGAAAGTTTTAAATCAAAAAATCCAGATTCTTATGTTTTTATCGCCATTGACAAAAAAATAAATAAGCTGGTGGGTTCAATGGGTATTCATTTTAGAAAAAAAGGAAGATTAAGACACCGAATTGAAATGGGATGGGGAATCCACCCAGATTATCAGGGAAGAGGAATTGCGACAAGATTAATGAATGAAACTTTGAAGTTTGCCAAGAAAAAAGGGTTCAAAAGAGCAGAAGCTGAAATGGCAATAAGAAATACTGGTTCTTGGAAACTCGCCAAAAAATGTGGGTTCAAAATAGAAGGAACAAAAAAGAAGGCTCTTTTGACCGACGACGGAAAGTATATTGATACGTACATCGTTGGCAAACTTCTTTGACGAGAGTGCGCTTTGGGTGGGCAAATAAATAAGCACCTAAAATTTCACTTAACCATTATTTAATTTAAACAAAATACTTATAAAGTAAGCATCAATACTTTTATGCTATGAAAGCGATTTTTAAAGCAATAACAGACCAATTAAAAAAAGAAGTGGCAGAATGGCCTAAAGAACCAATAAAGATAGCTTCGCTTGGAGAATTGGAAGAGCTTGTCAAGAAAAAACCTTCTTCACCCATACATCCAGCATTTATTTTAGATGGTTCTGTTTCTATTAATATTCTAACTCCTAATTGTCCGGCTCTCGGCGGCCCTTTACCCTACGAAAAAATTATGGAAAAATACTCAGCTAGGCTTGCGGGATACGATGGGGAAATGGCCATTTGGAGATTTTTTCCACACGTATATGTTATCTCCTCTATTGATAAAAAGTTTTATCTCGAAGTTGGTACAACTGGAGAGTGGAAGAAGGTTAATAATTATTTAAAAACGGAGATTGAAAAAGACCTGTTTAATTTCTATGCTGAATTTATGATTAAAGTAAAAAACCAGTGAAATTATTTTATCTTTGTTATTAACGGCATTTTTACTAATTTCTTCCAATTAATTTTATAAATAAACTTACCAATTAAGTTTAAATTATGGACTTACCCAAGCAATACGACCCTAAAGAAGCTGAACCAAGGCTGCAGCAATTTTGGAAAGAAAATCACCTTTACAAATTTGATGAAAAATCTAAAAAGCCTATTTTTAGCATTGATGCCCCTCCGCCGTATGCTTCTGCCGACCATTTGCACGTCGGCCATGGAATGCATTATTCTCAGTTTGAATTTGTAGCTAGATTTCAACGAATGCTGGGAAAAAATGTTTTTTTCCCGATGGGCTATGATGATAACGGCCTGCCTACCGAAAGGTATGTTGAAAAAAAACATAAAATAGACAAATTTAAAATCAGCCGGGCAAAATTCATCGAGTTGTGTCTGGAGGAAACCAAAAAAACCGGGCAAACTTACTATGACTTATTCACCAAATTAGGATTTTCGCTGGATTGGGATTTGTTATATCATACTATCGGAGATAGGGCCAGAAGAGTTTCCCAGAAATCTTTCTTAGATTTATATAAAAAAAGCCGCCTGGAAAGAATTGACGCGCCTACGACTTGGTGCACCAAATGCCAAACCACCATTGCCCAGGCAGAACTAGAAAATGTGGACATGAAATCGCACTTTAATGACTTTGTGTTTAAGTGCGGCGGAAAAGATTTAGTTATAGCAACCACCCGGCCGGAATTATTGCCTGCCTGTGTAGCTTTATTTTATCATCCGGAAGATGAACGCTATCAGCAGTTAAAAGGGAAATTTGCTGCCGTGCCTTTATTTAACTATGAAGTTCCGATTCTTGCTGATGAAAGTGTGGCAAAAGACAAAGGGACTGGCTTGATGATGGTCTGCACTTTTGGCGACAAAGAAGATATTGAAAAATGGCATAAGTACAGCCTGCCATTAAGAGTCGTCTTAACCGAATCGGGCAGAATGAATGAGCTGGCGGGAAAATATGAAAAGCTGAACTTAAAAGAAGCCCGGGAAGCTATTATTGATGATCTTAAAGCTGCTAACCTCTTGATCCGGCAGGAAGAAATAACTCACCCCGTTAATATTCACGAGCGCTGCGGAACCAACATTGAATTTCTTAAAAAACCGCAGTGGTCCATCAAAGTCTTAGATAAAAAAGAAGAATTAATTGAACAGGCTCAAAAGATTAACTGGTATCCAAAACATATGAAAGTTAGGTATGAACATTGGGTAAAAAATCTGCAATGGAATTGGGGAATCTCCCGGCAAAGAAATTATGGCGTGCCCTTCCCGGTCTGGCACTGTAAAAGCTGTAATGCGGTTCTCTTGCCCCAGGAAAAAGACTTGCCCGTTGATCCGCGGGAAGAAAAATACCCGGGAAAATGCAAATGCGGTTCAAGCAAAATCGAACCGGAAAGGGATGTTATGGACACTTGGATGACTTCTTCCTGCAGTCCTGAGATTAATGCTGATTGGGGCAGTGAAAATGAACGCAAGGGTTTTCTTCCCATGTCTTTGCGGCCGCAGGCGCATGACATCATCAGGACTTGGGCTTTCTATACCATTGTAAAATCATATTATCACCATAATCGTATCCCTTGGCAGGACATCATGATTTCTGGACATGGACAGGATCCCAGCGGACAGAAAATGAGTAAAAGCAAAGGCAATTTTATTATTGCTGAAGAAGTTATCAATAAATATTCTGCTGATGCGTTTAGGTTCTGGGCTGCTTCTGTAAAATTAGGTGATGATTTGCCTTTCCAGGAAAAAGATGTGCTTACTGGACAAAAATTTATCACTAAACTTTGGAATGCTACTAAGTTTAGCTTAATGCATTTGGAAGATTACCAACAAAACAGCCCGCCAGAAAGTAAATCTTTAAATGTGTTTGATCGATGGCTGCTCAGTAAACTCCAAAAATTAATCCAAGAAAGCACGGACAGTTTCAGTAAATATGAATATAGCCGAGCAAAAGCGGCTGTGGAGAACTTTTTCTGGCATTCTTTTTGTGACCAATACCTAGAAATTGTTAAAGACCGATTATATAATCCTGATTTAAGAGGAGTAGAAGCTAGAAAAAGCGCCCAATTTGCTTTATACAGTTCTTTATTAGGAATAATTAAAATTGCTGCCCCGATTATGCCGCACATTACTGAAGAGATTTACCAATTATATTTTGCCAAAAAAGAACAGCATAAAAGTATCCATATTTCCTCTTGGCCGCAAGTTAATGAAAATTTACTGAATGATAAAACAGAATTGACTGGAGATTTGGGTATTGATATTATTAATTCTGTTCGTAAATTTAAATCTGAAAATCAACTGTCATTAAAAGAAGATCTGTCCCAATTAAACTTAGTTAGTGCTGAACCTGAATTTGAACAGATGATTAAAAGTATTGAAGCAGACTTAAAAGCAGTATTAAAAGTCAAAAAATTAGCCTTTAAAGGAAAGACTTCTTTAGAGAGTGAGAAATTTGCCGTAAAGATAGGAATTGAAAAGTAGGCTTAAATAGGCTTAAAATTCCGAAATCTTTATAATTAACAAGAACATAATAAGGTTAATTGAAGGGCGTGTGAGGATAAAACGTTCCTAAAATAAACTAAATAAATTATTAAAATAAACCATTGAGGTGTTTAATATGGTCGAAGGTTACTGTGTTAAGTGTAAAGCAAAAAGAGAAATGTCTGATGCTAAAGAAGTTTCCATGAAAGGAAAGGGCGGTGTACAACGAAGAGCTATGAAAGGAAAATGCCCCAAATGTGGAACAACCATGTTTAGAATTCTTGGTAAGAAGAAATAGATAAAACGATTTCTTCTTTTTTTCTATTTTTTAAACTGGTTATGCTATTACTTTATTTTTGTTTATTTTAACTTTTATTTATCTTTATTTGTTTTAATTTACTTGTTTTAGCAAATTTAGTTTATTCTGCTTTTTATTTACCTTTTCTTGACTTATTTATTCCTTGGTTAAATCGTCTATTTTATCTATTAAAAGATGAGTTTTATCCCCCATCATCGCTTTATATTCTGGAACGATATCAGCAGTAAATTTGGCCATGCCTTCATAGGTTTGATGGTGTTTTAACATATCCCTGATGACTTCAAATGGCAAAGTGGCAATATCTGCGCCGGCTAAAGCGGTTTCTCTTACTTGCCTCACATTTCTTAATGATGCCGCTAAAACTTCTGTTTTTAAATTATGCTTCCTAATGATTTCCACGCATTTTTTTACTAAATCAACCCCGGAGACAATTCCACCATCATCTTTTCCATTGCCTTGGGCAGGAAAATAGGCTTTTTTATTAAATTCACTGCCTTTCCTTAAATCATCATCAATTCTCCCGGCAAAAGGGCTTACAAAAGTTGCTCCGGCCTTGGCAGCCAGCAAAGCCTGCTCGGGAGTAAAAACTAAAGTACAATTAGTAGGAATCTTTTTCTCAGCAAGTGCTTTAATTACTTTTATTCCATCAAAATGGGTGGTATCTTCATCTTTGAATGCGGGATTTATGGGAATTTTAATATTGACATTTCCATATTCCTTAAACATTAAATATAATTGCAGTGCTTCCTGCAGCATTCCTGCTGCGGTTGTTTCGGTAACTTCTAAACTTACCGGATTGCCTTTGGCTGATAAAAGAATCTGGTTAATATATTCCTGAAGATGAAGTTCGTTTATTTCGTTTCCTCTGGATTTTAATTTATCCACTGCTTTTTTTATTAAAGAAGGGTTGGTGGTAACACCATTCGCAATTCCCCACTCAAAAGCTTGTTTAATTTCATTTAAATCCGCACTATCAACAAAAATTTTCATTCTAACCTGCCTCTTTTAGCATGAATTACGAGTAAAGATACTCGTTATTTAACCTTTTCTTTTCTCTAACACCTAATTTTCAGTACCTACGCAAGTAGGAACACCACCGCCCTGGCCAAGAGGTGAGCGAGGAACTACGAATTGTAAAACCAGTTGGTAGGTGCTGATTACCGACTAAAACTACCAGTTACATACACCAGCCTACTGTGATATCAGCACCGAGCGAGCGGCCAAGGTGGTGTTCCTACGCTCACCTGCGGAAGTACTAATTTTTCCAAAATATTTATTAACTGGGCTTTTTTAAGCTACTTGCAAAATGAATCCTAACCGAAAAAAACGCTTTCAAGAAGTAATCTTTATCTTAGGGATTATGGGGTTACTAGTTTCTATCTATTTAACTTATATTCATTATTTTCCGGCTGAAAGCGCCATTTGCGATCTGGGAGAAACCCTTACCTGTTCCTCGGTTGACAAAAACAGTTATTCAACTATTTTTAAAGTTCCGGTAGCGGCATTTGGGGTAGCCTGGTTTGCAGTTCTGCTGTTGTTAAACGGAATGGCTTATCACAAAGATAGCGCTTGGAGCAGAGAAGTATTGGCTTGGTCTGTGGTAGGCATCCTGTTTGTTATTTACTTTATAGCCATAGAAATCATGATAAAAACCCTTTGCCCTTTTTGCACTTTGGTTCATCTAGCTGTGATTATAACTTTGGTTCTTTCTTCTCTTATCTATGTTAAAGGTTCTCAATAGTTAGAGTTGTTATTAATAATAATAATAATATAAAATTATTAGAATAGCTTAAGACTAAGAAACAAACTTAAAAAACTTATGAGAAACAGCTTAATGGGTTTGCACCATCAGCTAAGCAAACGATTTTATTGTTTTCAATCGAATAAGAATTGATGGAAGGGCTATCCACTTTTTGCTTACAACAAATATTATTTGCCATATTTTTAATCAATGTGTCAAATGAACTTTTAACCGTTTCTACTTCTTCTTTAAGAGCAGCTACTTCTGCTACATTTTCATCTTTTGCTGCCTGTACTTCAGCATCTTTTTCAGTAATTCTTACTTCAAATGAGTCGATTGTTTTTTCGTATAACTCTTTAGCACTATACAGAGAAGACTGTTCTGCTAAACATTTGGTTAACTCTCCTGCTTTTTGATTTAATTCAGTAACTTTTGTATCTAATTCAGCTGTTTTGGCATTCAAGGCTTGCTGCAACTCTTCAGCGGCTTGCACATTTTGCGTATCTATCTGCAGACGTAAATCTTGAATGCTTTTCCCTAATTCTTCCATATCAGAATTATTTCCATCTGCCTGATATACCCCCAACCCTAAAATGGCTGGCTGCACTACAAACAAAAGCAGGAGAAACCCAACAATTACAGAAATAATGATAACTACATTTTTGCTTCCTGCATTTTTAAGAGATTTTTCTCTGTTAGAAACATCCTTATTGGGCCTTTCTTTGCCATCCCAAATTCCTTGCGGAAGAACTTTATTATCTACCATCTTTTACCTTCTTTTTACTTACTATCTTTTATAAACACAACTTTAATGTGCTTTCTAATAAGTTAAGAAAATAAAACACCTTTATAATTGTTGCGGTTTTTTAATCGTTAGGAAAGAAAAGCGACAAAAAAGCTTAATCGAACACCCCATTGAAAAACAGCGAATACTTTATAAAGAAACGAGCACAGGAAAGAGAATTATAAAGTTTAACTCTTATGGAGGAAAAGTAAAAATGAACATTAAAACAATGAGTGCAATGAGTGGATTAGTAGCTTTGCTGGGTCTTACCGGCTGCGATAACAATGAGAACAAAATAATTACTACTTGTGATGTCGATACTTTGCAGGTTAGAGCGGTATACCATCAACTGAACGGGGAAATTGATTTCATTAGCTTTGATTTTTATGCCAACGACAGGCTAGTAGCAACCATGGTTCCCGAGGTTTCAAGGTCTCACATACAAGGTCATATGTATACTGTAATGACGGCAGAGTATTAAATGTTAACACTGCTTCGTGGAGCGTTCCCGAACTGGTCGTTACTTCTCCAAAAACGCAATAAATTTTACTGCTTTTTTATTTTTAAATTTTAATCTTTATACCGGCTCTGTAGAAAATCTTAAAAAAAGTCGCCTTGGCCGTTCGGCAAGTGCTCCAAAACAGGTAATCTTGATAGGGAGCACCTACCAATTTATCTTACGAAACGCTGTTCTTGCCTCACTTCTTGGCCTAGGCGGCGACTTTTTCTACGAAGCTCTTTATACCCAAATATTTATTAATTAAAAAACTATTTGCTTTAAAGTTTAAAATTTTTTACAAAATAAGTCACCTTTAAAGAAAAATAAAAACGAGGGAATATGAAAAAATTAACTACCGTTAAAGACCTTCAGTTGATGGCTAACCTTCTCCGACAGGATATCATTACTTCTTTAGCGGAAGCAAAATCCGGGCATACGGCCGGTTCATTGGGCATGGCTGATATTTTTGCTGCACTTTATTTTAATATTTTAAAACATGACCCCAAAAAACCACATTGGGAAGGAAGAGATTATCTAGTTCTTTCCAATGGGCATATTTGTCCTGCTCTTTATGCAGCTTTGGCCAATGCCGGTTATTTTCCTAAAAAAGAATTAATGACCTTAAGAAAATTAGGAACCCGATTACAAGGACATCCGCATCGGGAATCTCTTCCCGGCTTAGAAACTACTTCAGGTCCGTTAGGTTCGGGATTATCACAGGCTGCGGGCATGGCCCTAGCCTTAAAGAGGGATAAAAAGAAAAATTTAATTTTTTGTTTAACCTCCGATGGCGAACATGATGAAGGAAACCTTTGGGAAGCAGTGATGTTTGCTGCCAAATATAAATTGAATAATTTAATTGTTATTCTGGATCGAAATTATATTCAAATTAGCGGCAATACCGAAACGGTCATGCCTCTTGATCCACTAGATGCAAAATATAAAGCTTTTAATTGGAATGTAAAAGTAATTGATGGACACAACCTGGCTCAAGTCCTGGCTGCGCTTAAAAAAGCCCGAAACAACCCAAAAAAACCTTTAATGATTATTGCTAATACTATTCCAGGAAAAGGGGTGTCCTTCATGGAAAATGATTATAATTGGCACGGCAAAGCGCCGACCAAAGAGCAAGCAGAGGCAGCTTTAGCAGAGCTAAAAAAAGAAAACCACTACTTAATAAAAAGCGGAAAATGTTTAAAATGCGGCCTGTCCTATAAAAAATGCACTTGCGCTGAAAAACAATAGTAAATAATAAAGAAACAAAAGAATAAAGAAACAAAAGTAAATAAGATAAAGAACGGCAAACCAATGATGAATCTTAAAAACTTAAAGGGCCTGAATGGGTCTTTGCATTTAAATTTAAGCAGAGAAAAAATACCCACCAGAAATGGATATGGGGATGCTTTGGTTGAATTAGGTAAAACCAATAAAAAAGTAGTGGTTCTTTGCGCAGATTTAGCCGAATCAATTAAAGTGCACCAGTTCCGTGAAAAATTTCCGGAAAGGTTTGTAGAAGTGGGCGTTGCTGAACAAAATTTAGTAGCCGCAGCTTCGGGAATGGCCGCAGTAGGAAAAATTCCTTTTGCTTCCAGCTATGCAATATTCTGCCCCGGAAGATGCTGGGAACAAATCAGGACGACAATTTGTTATAATAATCAAAACGTAAAACTTGCCGGCGCCCATGCCGGAATCTCTGTTGGTCCAGACGGCTCAACTCACCAATCGTTGGAGGATATAGCCATTATGCGCGCTCTTCCTAATATGGTCGTGGTTGCTCCAGCTGACTATGAGCAGACCAAAAAAGCCACTAAAGCGTTTGCAGAATACCAAGGTCCAGCTTATCTGCGCTTTGCGCGGGAAAAAACTGAGCAGATAACGACAATTAATACCCCTTTTAAAATTGGGGAAGCGCAAATATGGAAAGATGGAGAAGGCCTTGCTTTAATTGGTGCCGGGCCGGTCGTTTGCGAATGTTTAGCCGCTGCGGAACTCTTACAGAAAAAAGGAATCAATGCGATGGTAATTAACTGCCACACCATTAAACCATTAGATAAAAAAACAATTCTAGCTGCGGCCAAAAAATGCCAGAAAATAATTACTGTAGAAGAAGCGCAAGTAATTGGCGGATTGGGCGGAGCTATTGCTGAATATTTAAGCGGAGTTTATCCTACTAAAATAAAAATGCTGGGCATGAATGATCGTTATGGAGAATCAGGAACTCCAGAAGAACTGCTTAAAAAGTATGGCTTTACTGCTGAACACATTGCCCAGGAAGCAGTAGAGATGCTGAAAGAAACTTAAATTTCGTTTTTCTTTCCATAATATCTTACGACCCATAATTGTTGGCTAGATACATTTTGGAAAGTTCCTCCTTCCTCTGAAAGAAGGGGGGGCTAACTACATAACCAACTACATAGTCTAAAGATAAACCTTGTTGAGTAAGCATTTTAGAACCGAAATAATACACGCCTGATTTATTGGCATCTGGAACTACTACCGGCGAACCCAAAAGCACATACTGGTTAGCTTCAACTTCTTCCCGAGTTAATTCAGGAAGGTTTACTATATGAGCGCCTAGTTTTTTCGCTAGCGTAAATGGGTCAATCATCTTCATGTTCTTATCTGTAACTATTATTTTATCCAAAGTTTTGCTGGTATCTTTTATGGTAATAAAATTCCATCTTTAATTATGATTCTATAACGACCACTAAACCTAAAGTTTCTTCAAGTCAAAAAATAATTTGTTTTATAAAATTTATACAAGGACAATCTTGTACCCTTCTTTCGTATCTTCAATAATATAACCTAGCTCTTTTATTTTCTCCCGCAGCAAATCTGATTTTTTCCAATCTTTATTTTGCCGGGCTTCCTGCCTCTCTTGGGCTAATTTAAGAACTTCAGCGGGAATTTTTATTTTTTCTGCTTTTACATCTTTAAGATTTAATCCTAATACTTCATCAAATTTCAATAATAACAAATATTTATCTTCGTCCGTTAACCGATCATCTTTAATAACTTCCCACACTGTAGCTAAAGCTTTAGGTGTATTCAAATCGTCATTAATTTCTTTAGTAAACTCCGTTAAATAAGCGCTTTGTCTTGTTTTATTCTCTTTAAGCTCTGCAGCTTTATTTCTTTTTTCTTTTGCTTTTTTAAATTCCAATATTTTTTCTATTAATTTTTTATGGGCTATTTTTGCACTTTCCAATGCTTCCCAGCTGAACATTAATGGTTTTCGGTAATGAGTCCCTAAACAAAAATAACGAAAATCTAGCGGCGCAAAATTTTTCTTTTTCAAAACTGCTAAGGTGATAAAATTATCTCCCGATTTAGCCATTTTTTCTCCCGAACCCAGGATTAGGAATTCATTATGCGCCCAATATTTCACCCAGGGTTTTTTGTTGGTGGCTGCTTCCGCCTGAGCAATTTCATTAATGTGGTGTACGGGAATGTGGTCTATTCCGCCGCAGTGAATATCAAACTGTTCTCCCAAATATTTCATGGACATGGCTGAACATTCGATATGCCAGCCCGGATATCCCGCCCCCCAGGGGGAATCCCATTTCATTTCCTGATCCAGAAATTTAGATTTAGTAAACCATAACGCAAAGTCGTGATTATTTTTTTTATTTGGGTCTTTCTTAATTCTGGCTTTGGTTTCTGCTTCCAAATCCAGTTGTGCTAATTTACCATAATCATTCAATTTAGAAGTGTCAAAATAAACATTGCCGCCGGTATTATACGTAAATCCCTTCTTTTCCAGTTTCTTGATTAAATTAATTTGTTCTTTAATGTGCTCGGTAGCTTTACACCAAATGGTTGGTCCGATGATGTTTAGTTTTTTGATATCTTCTTGAAAAGTTTTAGTGTAATATTCTGCAATAGCCCAAACACTCTTGTTTTCCCTTAGTGCAGCTTTTAGCATCTTGTCTTCTCCAGCATCGGCATCAGAAGTAAGATGACCCACATCAGTAATATTCATGATGTGTTTTACTTTAAAACCGTTGGATATGAGGGTTCTTTTAAGCAAATCACTAAAAAGGTAAGAACGAAGATTACCAATATGGGCATAATTATATACCGTAGGCCCGCAGGTATACATTCCTACTTGGTTTTTCTTTAAAGGAACAAATTTTTCCTTTTTGCGGGTTAAAGTGTTATATAAAGTTAAAGACATCTGATTTAAACTAATTGGAAAGTATAAAAAGATTTCTAATAAGAACAGGAAAAGTTTATATTCTGCTTTCTTATCACTTTTTTTATGGATCCGGAAATACAAAAAAAACTCCTTCGGGCAGGAAAGATAGCTGCGCAAGTAAGAAAAGAAGGAGCAGCCAGATTAGCGGTTCCGGGAACTTCTTTCTTAAAAGTGATGGATTATTGTGAAGAAAGAATTAAGAAATTAAATGGGGAAATTGCCTGGGCGCAAATGGCTGTTAATGAAACTGCTGCTCATTTCTGCCCTGCTGATGATGACCAATCTGTTTCTAAAGTTGGAGATGTTATCAAAGTTGATATTGGGGTGCATCTCGATGGTTATATTGCGGATACGGCCATGGCTGTTGAGGTTGACTCCACAAAATATACGGAAATGATTAAAGCTGCCCAAAAGGCCTTAAAAGCGGCCATTAAAATTGCCCGGCCCGGCACCGCTTATTGGGAATTAGGAGAAGCCCAATCTTCCGAAGCGGAAGCATTAGGTTTCACAACCGTAAAAAACCTTTCCGGACACACTTTAGGCCGGTATCAAATTCATGCCGGATTTAATATCCCTTCCTACAACAACAAAGATAAAAACGAATTAAAAGAAGACGATGTTATCGCCATAGAACCTTTTGTAACCGACGGGCAGGGGATGATTAAAGAAAAAGGCACAGCAACTATATTTATGGTTGAAAAAGAAAAAGGAGTCCGTTCTCCTTATGCCCGTAAAATTCTGGAAGAAGTTAAGCCGCTGAAAGGTTTGCCTTTTACCACCCGTTGGCTTACCCGAAAAATTGGTAAAAGTGCAGCTGCATTAGGATTAAGAGAATTACTGCAATCAAATATTATCCGGGCTTATCCCCCGTTAGTGGAAGTTTCCGGAGGGATAGTCGCTCAGGCAGAACATTCGGTAATCATTAAAGACAAACCACTTGTTTATACTAAATTAGAAGATGATTGATATCGATGTAATGCTGGTGTAAAGATTAATTGTTTCGGCGATTATTTTACTCTTTCAGAAAATTTATAAAAGGGTCCTTTTTAATTCATTTAATGAAACATTTTACCTCTTTAAAAGAGCAGTCTAAAGAGGATATTTTAAACCTGCTTAAATTAGCCCAAGAGATTAAAATCAGAAGACAATTGGGAGAAGCAACTGATTATTTAAAAAACAAAACTTTAATTATGCTTTTCCAGAAAACTTCTACTAGAACCAGACTTTCCTTTGAAACAGCTATGACAGAATTGGGCGGCCATTCTATCTTTCTAGATGCCCGAACTTCCCAATTTGCTTTAACTGATTTTGGCGATGAGATTAAAGCCGTGATGCGTTTTGGCCACGCTTTAATGTTTCGCGCTAAAAAAGCCAGCGACGTAATTAAAGCTGCTTCGTTTAATCAAATTCCAGTAATTGATGCCTGCAGTGAAAAATACCATCCTGCTCAAGCTTTAAGCGACCTGTTAACCATGGCTGAATATTCCAACGGCATCGAAAAAGTAAAAAAAGTAGTTTGGTTAGGCATAGAAAATAATGTTTCCAACACGTTAATGTTGGCTTGTGTAAAATTAGGTGTCCGCTTTGTAATTGTTGCTCCAGAAGTTGACCAGGATAGTGTCGATGTGGAACTAAATCAAATAGCCGAAAAAACTGGATTGGTTACTAAAACACTTAATTTTGCTGAAGCTTTAAAAGATGCAGATTATGTCCATACCGATACCTGGATGAACATGGAATTTTTTGAGAATGGAGCAGTTAAACCGGAATTCAAAACAGAATACGAAAGAAGAAAAACAATGTTTATGCCTTTCCAACTAAATGCTTACTTGATAAATACTTATTGCCCTAAAGCAAGAATAATGCACTGCATGCCCTGTCACGTTGGTTACGAAATTTCCAGGGATGCTATTGATCATCCTAATTCAGTTATCTTTGATCAGGCAGAAAATAGATTGCACATGCAGAAAGCGATGCTGGTGTGGCTGTTGAAGAGTTAGGCGAACTGCTCAGGCCTCACTTCAAAAACTCAACTTCTACTTCCAATTGGTCTGCAGTTGGATATTCCGTAACAACCGCTGGAAGTAAGCCCATTTTGATAAACTTCTTTTTATTTTTTAACACTTGCTTTTTTGCTAAAATAATTCTGGGCTTTTGCAGATCAATTTTAAGGTCTTCATCCTTAAGTTTTAGGTCTTTCTTGATTTTATCGCTAAGTGGTTTAAGCCGGTTGATAAAATAATTTTTGTCGCAAAGTTCAAGCTGCTTCCGGTACTCAAACCCCGGAGAAAGTTCTTGAAAATACAAAGCCCCCCTGATCAACATTCCTTCATCATCAACCAGATCGAATTTATTCCTGCTTACTTTAGCTTCCCTTTTAATGCGGTTGCTTAATTGGACTGCATCTTTTAATTTAGCCGTGCATAAATGTACAGAAATTTTGTATTCTTTAGCCTGCACATATTCCAGCAGAGATGAGCCTAATTCCAATGAACCTTTAATGGCATAACTTAATTGGTCTTTGGTTTGAAAACCCATCTGCAGCAGTTTTGACTGTTTATTATCAGCAACTTCTAATTCATTCAAATTTAAAAAATCAACTTTATCGTGAATAAAATCAATTAATTCTTTCGTTTCTTTTTCTTTATTGGGAATCAGCGGAATTTCTACCCCGACATCCCATTTAAATTCTTTTGCCAGCTTGAGATTATCCCACCAGTTTTTTGAATCTAAATCCAAATGAAATCTAATTTCATCCAATCCAGCTTCATGCAGTTTTTTTAAATTTTCTTTCGTTGCTAAATTTAAAGAAGTATACAAATGAATGTGAAATTCTTTGCCAAAATGTTTTTTTAACTGTTTGATGTATTCAACAGTGCGCTCAATTTTGCATAAAGGATCTCCACCGGTAACCCCTGCCCCTTGCGCATCCATGGCTTCCGCTTCCGCAATTATGTCCGAGAACGATTCAATTTTCCGCTCGTTAGCAAAAATAACATCTTGCTGATACTTTTGGTCGGACACGGGACAGAAGTAGCAGCTTCGAGGGCAGATTCCGGTAATGAACAAAACAAATTTTTCTCCTTTCACGCAGTAGCGGCAGCCGACCGGAAGAGGGCCTAAGTTGTAGGAATAATATTTGTTTTCTTTGAGCATGAAACACCATTGGAATTTTAGTTTATTTTTCTTAGGCTAATTTTAAAGCCATATCTATTCTTTCTCTTTCAATCCCGGCAAAACCTTCCACACAAACACCGCTCCCAAAGCAATAACCACCCAAAAAATTATCCCGGTAATGATTCTCAAAGCAAACATTACTAAATTTAGAATTAAAATAAGCAGGACTCCGTAACCAATTAATTTTAAAATTTTTTCTTTTTTCACTTTAATCTATTATTTAATTATTTTATTTTGATGGTTAGATTTATTATTTATCTTAATTATTTATCTTAATTTTTTCACTGCATCTTTAATACTAAGCAGCTGTTCTTGCCCGCTAACCATATCTCTTAAAAGAACTTTCTTTTTCTTCAATTCGGTTTCGCCAATAATTATCACACAGGGGATTCCTAAAGAGCTAGCATATTCTAAATTCTTGCTTACTCCTTTTTTACTGAGGGCAAAATCTGCGTTTATGCCTTCCTCTCTTAATTGTTGAACTATTTTTAATGATTCTTTAATGGTGTTAATAGGGATAATATACACTTTAGCTAAAGTCTTTGTTTTCAGCTCTTTTTCGAATTTTGGTTCAGATTTAATTACTTCCATAATCGGCACTAAACCAAAAGCTATACCTACTGCCGGCACTTGTCTTTCTCCGCCGATAAATTTACCAATCAAATCGTCCCATCTTCCTCCGCCTGCTAGTGAAGAAGTAATTGCGCTTTTCTTGGCAAAGACTTCAAAAACAGTGCCGGTATAATATGCTAATCCTCTCGCTAAAGAAGAGTCAAATTCTGCAGAAACTTTCATAGCTTTCAGATAAGAAAACAATTCTTCCAATTCAGCTAAACCTTCTTTTCCAGTTTCATTATTAAGTTTAGTTTTAAGTTGTTCTAAAGTATTATCCGGATTGATAAAATTAAACATTTGCTTGATTTGTTTTTCAGAATAGCCTTTTTGTTTAAGTTCTTCCATCACTCCTTTTTGTCCGGTTTTAGCTAATTTATCTATAACAATGATTGCTTCTTCTTTTTTATTGATTCCTGCCTGCTCCAGAAGACCGTTAAGCAGTTTTCGATTATTAACTTTAATGACCACATTTAATCCTAATTTTTTGAAAACCGTATCAGCTACTGCTAACAGTTCTGCGTCTGCCAGCATCGAACTAACCCCAACAGTATCAACATCGCACTGCCAGAATTGCCTGACTCTTCCTGCTTTAATGGGGCCATCACGGAAGACGATGCCCAATTCGTATCTTTTAAATGGGAGTTTTAAGGTTGGATTGGTAGCTATATACCTAGCTAAAGGAACAGTTAAATCAAACCTTAAACCTAAATCTCTCCCGCCTTGGTCTTTCAGCTTAAAAGTTTCTTTTAAAGCATCTGAGGCTTCTCCGGCAGCAAATTTAGCTGCTAAAGTTTCATATCGTTCAATAATTGGCGTTTCTAAAGGAGCAAAACCAAATCGTTCAAAGATTTCTTTAAGAGTGCCAACTACTTTATTCTGAATGATTTTCTCTTCCGGAGGGATGTCCCTCACGCCTTTAGCAGTTTGCATTTCCATGTTCTATTCCCCCATATTGTTAGTATATTTATTAAACTTTTCTTTAGCAAGACTTATTGCAGTTTTAACTGCTTCCTCAGGTGTTTTTGTACTGATAATCAGCCTTCTTTTTCTTTCATCCAAATACTTTCCAGCTAACTTATCTGCCCACCCTCCGGTTCCTTCTATCAC
>CAZKNU010000024.1:0-16308 GCA_964554235.1 uncultured Methanosarcinales archaeon
TCCAATCATCGGAATATCCTTTTTGTTTGTAAAGCTCTTTCATTCGCTTCTGGGCTAATTCTGGGTTTTCTATTTCTTGTACTCTTTCATAACCCACTTTTGCCAGCCATTGTTTGAAAGGTTCGGCTTTTTTAGAAGGAATAGATTGAATTATTCTGAACAGAGACTTAGTATTAGCGCAATCGGTTAAGTAATATTTACCATCTGATGAAAGTAATTTCAGTTGTCGACAAATTATCGATAACTCAGTTCCGCTTGATTCCTGCTCTCTTATTTTAAGCCTATACCAATAATCTTTAGCATCTACACTATCGGTAAGTGCTGCTATTACATCAACAACAGAGAAATGCCATTCCTCATTGTGCCAGATTCTCCTTATTCCTTTCCCTTCAAAAATGACCAGTGCTTTTTCTTTTTCCATCTTAACGCTATTCTTGGAGCAAACGGCTTTATAAATTCTACCCGCAGCGGTCCAGTGGGTTGTGGGGTTCATTATTATATAAATCTTTCTAAAGTCGTCCTGTAGGAGAACACTCTTGTTTAAATAGTACGTGCGTTACTACTATGTTATAACAAATAAATGGTTATTCCTTTCCGTCTAAAAAAGGAGGAGATGATACAAAATGACAATTGATGAAAAAGTGGATGAAAAGGCTCAACGCGAACAACTTATTGAGCAATATGTACGGAGATTTGATGAGATAAAAGATTTGCCCAGGCAGGACTTCGCACGACAATATGCTGATTTAGCAAGAGAATCTTTTAGAGAATGTAGTGATTTTCCGAGAAGAACATGCGTTCTTATAAGAACATACTCTCTTGCCGCAAGAGCACAGGTAGCAAATGAAGATGGCTTTACAGAAGATGAGAAAGATTACGTCAGAATGCTCTGTGATCAGAAGGAAGCCCTGTCTAAATATCCCCAAGCAGTTTGGAATATTACACCAGAAATGGGAAAAGAAATGAGTAAATTAGAAGAAAAGTTTGCAGAAGCCGGCTTGAAAAAAGTCTTAAGAATGTTGAAAGGGAAGGATTGGGAAGTAGGTAAAGTAGAAGGAAGAATGAAATGTGAAAGGTTTTATTCTTTTGAAAGACAATTTGATAGTTCACTAAAAGACATGGTAATAGGGTCTGCTCACGCATATCGTATGCTTTCTGGAGAAGGCGTACAGTATTTAAAAGATTTCCAGAACAGAGTACGTTCATATTTCCAAGGGTTCACATGTACTTCGCAGAGACCCAATGAAATAACAGTTGAAATTAAGAAAATTTGTGAAGAGCCAGAATTCAAAACAGAAAGCATAAACTCTCTAATCACAGATCTTGCAGATGCAACCTGTTATTCAGTACTAAACCAAATACGATGGGTAGACGGCGTCTACATAGATTTCAAAAGAGAATTAGCTAAAGTAGAAAAAGAGCGTCAAACAAATGGAGAAGTTTTCAACGATGAAGCAATAAAACAACATTTGGAAAGAAAAAGAGATGATACAAAATGACAATTGATGAAAAGCTTGCACAATTCAAGCAGGGAGTAGAACACAAGAAAGCAATCATTGCATTTGAATGAAGCACATATTAAATGGTAAGCCGAAGTAAACTCAATTTCAGCGATACTTTTTTAAATAATCCAACATCTAACCTTCTCAATGTGGACGTGCCGGAGTGGTCAAACGGGATGGGCTTAGGTTAGTCTAAGGGTGTTATGAGCTTAATGCTATGACTAGATGATACCCATTGGGTTAGACGGAAGCGGAGCTGATGTCGGTTACAAAAACTCCGTTTTTGGACCAGTCCCTACGCAGGTCCGAAAGCCAGCAATCTAGGCGAGTTGGGCGGGCTGAAGCCCACCGAGAAGCAAAATGGATTGCGGTTCGGAAGCCCTGCCGTCCACACCATTTTTAAAATGAATTTCAAAGAAGACCACAATAAAATAAAGTTTAACTGCAGGAAATGCGCTAAATGCTGCCAGGATTCTAAAATCAAGCTTTCTCCTTATGATATCCTAATGATTTGCAAAAAATTAAATTTAACCTCAGTTGAATTTCACCAAAAATACAGTTATTTTCTTCTTGACCAGGAAAATCAAAACCTGCTTACCTGCATGCTAAAAACATCTCCGCAATGCCCCTTTTTAAATGGAGCCGGCTGCGTTATTTATGATTCGCGCCCACTAGGCTGCAGAACCTTTCCTTTAGCAACGCAGCCTTTTTACGATGGCAAAATATTCCAGAACGACTATTATATTTTAGAAGAATGTTCTGGCTTTAGCACCAATAAAAAAATTACTTTAACAGAATTTAAAGAACAACAGGGGATTTATCCAAAAGAAATTGCTGAACCCTGGATTAAATTTAAAATTAAAGCCATCAATGCAAACTTGCCTAACAACGAACAATTTTACCAGCAATTTTTAAATGTCTGCTATAATTTTGATGGCGCTTATTTTAGAAATCTATTGCGAACTGAAAAATTATGCTGGCCGGAAGACTGCGTTGAAAGATATAAAGTAATTCTTGAGATGGCCCATAAATTTTTACTCAAACCGCACCAATAAATTTATTTTGTTTGCTCATAATGGGTTGTTTTCTGTCTGCGCTGTTTAATTTATCTTTCTTAAATAAGAAATTATTTCTTGCTTGGTCCTGCCTTGTCCAATCATTGATTTCACTTCGTCTCCTAAGCGAAGGCTGCTTAGGATTACCTTTCCGGTATTGGTGTTGTTCACTGCGATTAAAGGTGATGCCCCAAGATACCCTCTGCCAATACTGGGAAAAACCCATGCACCATAACTGCACACTAATGTTAAAGCCGTTCCTTTTACTGCCAGTTCCTTAGCCGTAGGATGCTCGGAAAACCAAGGATTAATCTCAGTAAAATATAAGTCCAAGCCATATTCTTTAAATCGAGGATCGTACTCCGATTTACCTCCAACATAAGTTGACATAAAATCAATTATTCTTCCCACCACCATCCCGCTTAAACCGGCTTTCTTATTAGTTGATTCGGAATAATTTCTTAAGATATAGCCGCCAACACCATCACCTAAAAACCAGCCGCCGATCATTCCACCAAACAGAACTTTTTCATCAGTTGCCGTTGCTCTGATTGCCGCATTAACAAGGTCGCCTGCAAAACACTTAACTTCAAGAATATTTTCTTGTAATTTTTTTCTTGTTTCCTTTTGTACCTCTTCGTACCTCCTATCAAAACCTCGGCGATAATGTTGAATTGCAGCCCCGCCGGCATTGACACCAACAATTCCTGCTGTCCTCAGCGCTGCAAAACCAAAAAACTTCAAAAAATTTCTTCTGGTAACTTCCTCCAGGTTTTGTTTTTGATCAACCATTTCTTACCAAATATGCGTGCTTATTCTGTTTTGCTTTCTTATGTTCTATTCTCTACTCTATTTTGCTCTCTTTTTTATTGATTGTTTATAAAGTTTTTTGAAAGAAAAGCTGTTATTTAGTGAAATATTACTTAAATCGCGCTATTAAATTTATTTTTGTTTGTCCTCTAAATTATTATTATTCTTTTCTCCTGGTAACAGCTTATCCAATAATTTGTTGATGTCAAAGAAAACGTCTTCTGCAGAATTCTTTTTTTCCATCTCTTTGAATTTAGAAATGTCTTTTATTTTTTTGTTGATTACTTTATTTAGGTCTGTTGTATATTCTTCCAGTAAAACTGAGACTTGCTGTTCGTTTACATAGGCGGGATAAATAACATAATCAGCTCCGGCATCATAAAGTTCCAGGGAATTCCTGATGTTCCTTGCAGTTGCTATTATCACTGATTGGGGGTTGTTTTTTTTCACCTGAGAGATAATCATCTTATTATCTTCAAAGTCCATAATACTGGAGATTACTAATTCAGTAGAGCTGAAATCAAACTTGTTAAAAAAATAAGGGTTGGTAATGGAATTATAACAGTAGGGAATACCTTCGCTTTCTAAAGCTTTAATCTTAGCTGGATCATTTTCAACCACCATTATTTTTTTATTCCTTCCTTCAAACTTGGATAAAAGGTCTTTGCCTAATTCATAATAGCCAAAAAAAATCACGTCTGGGCGAAAAACTCCCGCAGCAACTTTTTTAATCTTTTTTCTAGAAAATAATTGTTCTCCAAAAGCTAAACCGGGCTTTAAGTACTTAAAAATAACCCGATCATATTTTATTAAATAAGATGAAAGCACCATCGTTAAAATTACTGAGATTATGGCGGCCGTATTGATGTCTTTTGAAATCATGCCGCTAAATACTGCGCTGCTGATAATAATTATACTAAACTCGCTTAACTGAGAAAGATTTAAAGCAGAAAGACAGGAAACTTTCATGTCGTATCCCCGCAGCTTTAAAGTAAGATAAATTACTAGCGGTTTTACCGTTAAAGACAGAATTGAAATTATGGCTATAAACAATAATAGTTTTGGAGAAGGATTAATATTAATCTGAAAACCTAAACCGACAAAAAAAAGCATGTTAAAAAAAATGATTAATGCTTTTAATCTCCCATAAATATCATTTTTGTATTCCGTATTTGCGAGCGTAACCCCGGCAATGAATGCGCCAATGGCCGTAGAATAGCCTAACAGAGGAGAAAGCCGGACAAAGAAGAAGCATACTCCCAAGCTTAATATAAATAATAATTCAGGAAAGCGGACGGCAAACCTTAACATTCCTTTAAGCAGGTATTTGCCAAAAACAAAAGCAATTAATAATAAGGCAATTCCTTTTGCCGGAACTATTAAAATTCCCATTAATGAACTTTCCCCGGCTGCGCTTAAAAAAGTTAAAGCGATCAGGGCAAATAAGTCTTGGATAATCAAAGTGCCGATGATCATTTTTCCGTGCAAAGTATCGGTTTCTTTTTTGTCATCGACCCATTTTGCTACCAGTAAAGTGCTGCTGAACAGAAATAAAACCGACAAGTAGACACATTCTAAAGTATTAAAATTCAAAAGTTTGGCTAAAATAAATGCAATGACAAAAAAAACTAAAGTCTGTAAACTGGTGGCAATCAAAAGATCTTTACCAAGATATTTTATGTTTTTAAAATTAAATTCTAAACCCATCAGAAATAATAAAAAGGTAATTCCTAATTCCGAAAGGATTAACAGAATCTGTTCGTTGCCAAATCCTTTTTTAACCGCAAACATTGAAAATAATAACCCAGAAATAACATAACCAATAATAATGGGCTGTTTCATCAGCTTAACCAGAAAAGAAATTACCACTATTACCATAAAAAGAACACTAAATTCCAGGATAAAAGGTAACATTAAATTGATCTCTTTTTAGTTTTAATTTGTACTATTTTGTTTTTAAGTTGGGCTAGGTTATTTTAATTTATTCAGCAAGTGCAGGTATCCCATATAGCAAGTGCGGATAATGGCTTTTAGCAAGAATTTGGTATATAAATAATTCGCTTCTCTAGTTTAAGTGTAAAGAATAATTATTATTTTAAAGGTTAAGTGTTTAGTTTAAGTATTATGTTAAAACCAATTTTCTTTAAACGAACTTTTTAACCAAAGAAAAAAATAATCTATTTCTTCAGCCAGTAATGCAGTCCGCAAAGGAGCCAGCCTGCCAAATAACCCACTACAAAAGTTAACAAGACCAAAGTGCCTGCTTTAGCTAGGTTCAAAGGCAGAATACTAAACGACATCTGGATATGGTGCAAACTTAAAACCCAGGTTAATACTCTTTCTGTTCCACTAGCACTGATGGCAACACAAACAAGCCAAATTAAATGCAGCAGGGCGAGAAATAAACCACATATCAAAGCCCAACGCCCATATTTAGCACAACTTTTTTTCATATCTTTCACCTTTTTTATCTTCTTTGCTCACTCTTTTGTTCTTCTTCAACAACAGGTTTAACCGTAGGAAATAAAATCACGTCTCGGATCGCATCTTGCCCGGTTAGAATAACCGCAATCCTATCGATACCAAATCCTAGCCCGCCAGCTGGAGGCATGCCAAATTCCATGGCCGTTACAAAATCTTCATCCATCGGATGAGCTTCCTTGGTTCCGCCACGTAACTCTTTGGCCTGTTCTTCCAAACGTTCTCTTTGGAGAACAGGATCATTTAATTCAGAATAAGCATTAGAAATTTCCATCCCTAAACAAAAAGATTCAAATCTCTCCACTAATCGAGAATCATAACGGGATAATTTACATAAAGGGGTGGTTTCTTTAGGATGATCAATAATATGAATGGGCTGAATTAATTTGTCTTCAGCAAATTCTTCAAATAATAATTGTACCCCTGCTCCCCAGCTGAAGGTCCCTTCATATTCTAAATTGAGGTTATCAACAAGTTTTTTAATTTCTTTTTCGGACAGGTTAGCTACATCAATATCGCCGTATTTTTTAATGGCTTCGAACATAGTCATTCTTTTCCAAGGAGTTTTAAAATCTAATTCCACTTCTTGCCCTTGATATTTCTGCTTCACTTTAGTTGAACCATTTATCGCTAGGCAGGCTTTTTCACAGATTTGCTCAAATAATTCCATCATTTTATTATAATCAACATAAGCCTGATAAACTTCAGCCATGGTAAATTCGGGATTGTGGGTGGTATCTACATCTTCATTACGGAAATTTTTGCAAATGGTAAATACTTTTTCAAATCCTCCCACCAGCAGACGCTTAAGAAATAATTCTGGAGAAACAGAAAGGTACATTTTCATGTCCCAAGTGTTAATATGGGTAACAAAAGGCTTGGCATTCGCACCCCCATAAATAGTTTGTAAAGTAGGGGTCTCGACTTCCAGAAAACCGCTTTGATTTAAAAAATCACGAATAACTTTAATCATTTTGCTGCGTTTAAAGAACACTTCCCGAACTTCCGGATTAAAAGTCAGATCCATATACCTCTTTCGGTATTTTAATTCGATATCTTTTAAACCATGAAATTTTTCTGGCATTAAAGCTAAAGATTTGCACAAAATTTGATAATTGAGAACTTTAACGGTAATTTCTCCCCGCCTAGTTTTAAAAATTAATCCAGAAGCACCCAGGATATCCCCCACATCAATTTTTTTAGCGAGAAGTTCATAATTGTCCTTGCCGAGAGCTTCTTCCTGAAAATAAAGTTGTATTTTTCCGGTTTCGTCTTGAATGTGAAAAAAACTGGCTTTGCCCATTACTCGTTTTAACATGACTCTTCCGGCAACGGCCACTTTATCTTTGGTCTGTTCTTCGGCCTGCAGCCGGCCATATTTCTGGTTGAGGTCTTTTGCATGATGGGTTACATCAAAAGAATAAGGATACAAAGAAGCCCCTTTTTCCTTAAGTTCATTTAATTTTCTTAATTTGCTGTCATCCAGGTTTTTATTAAGCATCAAGGAAAAGCTGTAAGAAGGATTATATAAACTTTTTCTAGATTTTCTACAGAGCTCTAGATTCCTATGGAGAATAACCAAGATTGCCAATTAATTTAAGAAAAATTTCTTAAGCCTGCTTATAGCGCAGCAACCTAAACAGGTGCGTTCTTCCGCTCCTTTCGTGATAAGTAAAACTTATATAATCAAATTTTTCGACGACGGCTGCTACGCCGCCTAATTTTTCAGCTGCTGGAGCAATAATTTTTAGTGCTTGTTCTAAAGTCATGCTCTGTCCAGCCAAGCCGTCTGCAAGAATTTTCATAGGTTGAGGTAAAGGAACAGCAGCGCCAGCAAAACCGGGATGCGGGTCATACAATTCTACTTTTTGATTTAAATTAACCATATCGGATGATTACGCACACTTTAATAATAAAGGTTGTGGAACAAAAATTGATTTCGCTATGTTTATAAATCTCAATTCTTTACTTTATATAAAAAGAGGTAATAGTATGATTGTTACTAGCTGCGGGAATTCGGTTAAATTAGCTAAAACTTTAGCCAGAAAATTAAACGCTAAATTCTCCCCTTTAACTATTCTTTCCTTTCCAGACGGAGACGTTTACCTTAAATTCAATACTTCTTTAACCGGAAAAAAAGTGATATTAGTCCAGTCATTCCAGCCTCTTCCCAATCGGTCTTTATTTGATGTGCTTTTTGCAGCAGAAACCGCTAAAGATTTAGGTGCAAAGAAAGTAATTTTAGTTGCGCCTTATTTGGCTTATATGCGGCAAGACAAACGCTTTAACCCCGGAGAAGCAATATCCAGCAAAATAATGGCTAAGCTGTTAAACAATTCCATAGATAAAATCATTACTATCGATCCGCATCTGCACCGTTATACGTCTTTAAAAGAGCTGTTTACCATTTCAGCCAAAGCTTTGACGGCCAATACTTTAATTGCTGATTATATCCAGAAAAAAATAAAAAACTGCGTTATTATTGGGCCGGACTGGGAATCATCTCAGTGGGCGGAAACTATTGCCAAAAGGATCGGTGCTGAATCTACCGTTTTAAGAAAAACCAGATTCTCCTCCCGCCAGGTTGCCGAGAAAATGATTAAGCCGGTACAGCTTGCCGGGAAAAAGGCAGTCATTGTGGACGATATTATTTCTACCGGCCACACCATTGCTGAAGCAGCTAAACAAGCCCGAAAAATGAAAGCTAAATCCATTACCGCCATCGGTGTTCATGGCCTTTTTGTCGAGGGAGCAGTGGACAAATTAAAAAAAGCAGGAGTGGATAAAATCATTACCACTAACTGCATTGAGCATAAAACTAATCAAATTGATATTGCCCCACTAATTTTGGAAGAGTTGAAGAAAGAAAAGTAAACAAAACCCCTAATTTTATACCAAAACATGAACAGAACTGTTATCACTAACAAGTAAATAAATAGCGAAAGATTTATATAGGAATAGCTCTTTTTATAGCTATAAATACCATTAAATGGAGGTAAATATGGAAAAATTTTGGTTTTCAGTCGATGGTTATAGAGCACGTTTAGAAGCCCCGGTGTATGATTCCAACCAAGGCGTCCGGGATGAAGAAATGGCTAGAACCAGAAAGTTACTAAGCGACCCAAGAAATGATCAACAAAGAATTGTTCTGTACATAATTACTGATGATTTTGTCAGAAAAATGGCTTTGATCATAGACGCCAATAAGCGTTATGCTACCCCTTCTTACGAATCTGCAAACCCCCAATCCGTCGAACAACAGAAACAAGAAACCGGTGAATTCTTAACCCGTTATATCCGTGAAAGAATTGAAAGTGGAGCAGCAATGAACCTCGCTTTTTGTAAACCAACTTCACCCGAAGAAGAATTATCTTTGGAAGCTAAAATAGCAGAATTAGAACGAAAATGAACCTCCCCAAAATATTACCTTTAACTGTACTATTAATGAGTGCTGCTTGTCAGCAAAATGGTCAGGAAAAAAAAGATATCACTAATCAAGTTGTCGCTTTAAAAACAGAATTTGCCCAAGCCTGTGAAAGCAAGCTAGGTGAAGATGATCTTTATGATGGCAGCCTGAATCAGATTGTAGAGCGCAGAAACGAGCTTCTAAGAAATAAGGATTATTCTGCTGCTAATGAATCCTGGTGGTGCGGCAACAAAGGAGGATTTTATCGGGCGACTTTTCCGCAGACCGAGTTTCCAAATCCGGCGCAATCACAGCACAAAATAAAATATCACCGGCAGCATTAAGCAGCCCATCAGATGATTCTTACCCACACCCCAAGAAGAGGCGACTAAACCAATAGCGGTTGCCGTCAAGAGAATAGCTAATCCTAAAACGCCATCAAAATAAATGGTCAATAAAGTAATAAAAGCAATAATTCCTATAACGAGTTTGTTATAATTTACCTTAACAATTAAGCGGGCAAAAATTTTTGATAAGTAGATGGTTAAAATAGTCGCCAACCCTCCTGCAACTAAAGCTACCCCTAAAAAGATTAACATTTCTTCCCAACCAATGCTGCCCATAAGGTCATTTACGGCGACAATAGCTCCATTTCGGGCTTTGTCTAACGCATAAGCAGTAGCAATGGAAATAACCATATTAGCAGTATTAATTCCACCCACCAAACTTAAAAAGCCTTCATCACCGATATCTCCGACCGCATTGGTGGCGATAATTGCTGCCTGCGAAGAACCAAAGCCCGGTAGGAACGCAGCAATGAAACCCATTCCCGAAGCGGCAGAAATGGATTTAACCATATTCTTACGTGAAATAGTTAACGGCTGATTCAAATCTTGAGCAGGGATTACTGATTTCTGCGCTAAACTAGTCAATAACAGCGATAACCCGAATAAGCCGGAAAGCAGAGGAAACAAAGGCTGGTGTAAATTGGGGAGACTAAAAACTAATAGACCTAACGCACCCGCTAACAAAAAAGAGGTTAAGCTTTTCAATTTTTTATGTTTCTCTTTTAAGACCATATATCCAATAATTAAAATTAACATATAGCCTATCCAATCGCTGACTAAAAGCTGCAATTTAACCATGCTCCAAATAAAGATTGGAAATAAAATGATGCCTAAAAGTAAACTACCAAAGGAGCCGATAATGGTGTACAGGACTGCTAAATGCCCCGTCCCTTTTTTCAGCAAACGATGTCCAGGCAGCACGTTTAACGCCAAGGCATCATCCGGCGCGCCCAAATAAATACTTGGCAAAGTATCTAAAAAAGTATGAGTAATGGCTAAACTAATGATATAGACACCTAAAGACAAAGCAGAAGTAAACTGCAGCAAAAAAGCAGAAGAGGTAACTACTAATACCGAAACTAAATTTACATGAATGCCCGGAGTAAGGCCGGTTACAATTCCCGTAAGCACACCTAAAACTAATGCTGCGAAGATTTCTAAAAACATTTATCACTCGCAAATAAAGAGTAATATATATGTTTATCTGCTTGTTTCTTAACAACTCTTAAGTGACCAATTTTCTTAAAAATACCCAAAGGTTTAAAAAGAAAGCCCGGAATTAAGATTAAGTATACTAGAAAAGCTAAATATAATCATTAAAGTTGATATATAGTTTGGCAGAAACAGATGGTAAAAATTTGCTAATTCTGTTTCAAATTTAAGTATTAAAAATAAATGCAAAAAATTGCTGATAAATTGCGCGAGTATTGATTAATTTAATTATTCAAGTGATAAGGTGTCAGCAATCAAGAGGAAAAAATGACATCATTTGAAGAATTAAAAATAAAACCTGAACTTGCCCGAGCTTTGAAAGACGAAGGCATTATTGAACTTACGGCAATCCAAAACCGGACTATCCCTTTAGTTTTAGCTGGGAAAGATTTAGTGGGAATTTCAGAAACGGGTTCGGGAAAAACGGCTTGTTTTGGGATTCCTTTGTTAGAAAAAGTTCATCCCAAGAAAGGGGTGCAAGGCTTGATTTTGGCTCCCACCAGAGAATTAGCCAACCAAATTTCCGGGGAATTAAAAAAATGGAGCAAACATCTTAATTTAAACACCGCAATTGTATTTGGCGGGGTGGGCATTGAACCGCAAATCAGGGCTATTGCCGAATCAGAAATAGTGGTAGGCACCCCCGGAAGAATACTGGACCATTTAAACCGGGGAAGCTTGAATCTTTCCAAAATAAGCTATTTTGTCTTGGATGAAGCTGATAAAATGGTAGAAATGGGTTTTATTGAAGATATTGAACAAATCCTTTCTGCTTCTCCCAGAAACCGGCAAATGCTTCTGTTTGGAGCAACCATTTCCAGTGAAATTGATTACCTTAAAAATAAGTACATGCGCGATGTAGCGGTAGAAGAAACCGAAGCGCAGGTAAAAAAAGAATTGCTTAAACAGTATTATTACGATGTGCAGCCTCATGAAAAATTTTCGTTGCTTGTGCACCTGTTAAAAAAAGAAAAGACCAGCAGGGTTATTATTTTTTGTTCAAAACGGTCTACCGTTGAATTAGTCAACCGAAATTTGCGGGAACAGGGGATCAAATCAGAAATGATTCATGGAAAAATGACCCAAAATAAAAGGATGACGGTCATTGAACGATTTAATAAAGGTAAAATTGATTATTTGGTAGCTTCTGCAGTTGCTTCCAGAGGATTAGACATTAAAGACATAACTCATGTGTTTAATTATGATCTGTCTCAAGACCCACAGGAATACATTCATCGGATTGGTCGAACTGCTCGGGCTGGAGAATCTGGTAAAGCAATCACTTTACTTTCATCTCAAGACCATGATGCTTTTCGGGCAATCTTTAGCCGATATGATATTGGTGCTGAAGAACTGCCCCGCGAAGACTTTCCCAAATTAAGATTTCAGACCGGAATGCAGTCACGTAGCTCGCGAGGCTTTGATCGAAGAAGAGAAAGCAAGGGTCATTCGCGCCGGAGTAATGGATCTACTAGAAGAAGGTATTAACTTTTTTATTTGTTCCTTTTCTTTTTACTTAATTTACCTGGTTTTAATTTTTTTAATGCTTTTAAAGGCTTTAAGGTTTTTAATCCTTTTTTTAAACCAGCTAAATCCTGCTTATTTTCTAAACCCAGTAAGATTAGGCAGCTCCATAAAGACATTATTCCTACTAAAGCAAAAGTGTAAATAAATCCAATGTATTCAGCAATAGCTGCTCCAATGGCGGCCGTAGCTGCGGTCCCTAAGCCGGTTAAAGTAGAATAAAGACTCCATTCAAAACTTTGATGCTGCTTATCTAAATTGGTGCTCCATAATCCTAGCCAGGTTGGATAAACTAACCCGCTGCCTATCCCCATTAAAAATTGGGCAGCATAAATAAAATAAACGTGGTTTGCAAAGATATAAATAAACGGAACCAGGGTAACTAGAGAAGCTCCAACCACTAACCATTTAACTTTATTTTCCTGCTGATCAACATAGCGTGAAAAAGGCAATTGAACTAGGCATTTAGTAACTAAAAAGATAGTACTAGCCAGTCCGGCCGCTAAAATAGTCCCTCCGACGAGATTTTCTTTAATGAAAATGGCTAAAATTGGCTCTATTAGCCCAAAGCCAGTCAAAACGAAGATATCTGAGAGCATCAGCAGTTTAATTGTACGATTCATTAGTCATATTAAAATTTAAACATTTATTAACTTTTCGATAAGCTTATTCCGGAGTATTTTGGCCTAGGTGGCGGTTTTTTGAGAGTTTTTATATCTGTCAATAAGCCTAAAAAACCCATTATAAGCTTGAAAAACCCCTATTTAGAAATATATATAAGCCAGTAGTGGTTAAAATTGGCGATGGTCGAAAAAAAACCGATTATAGCCATAGCACCAATAAAATATTATGATTTACACAAAACTAACAATGTTGAAAAAATTAAAAAATATATTCGAATAGCCAAGAAAGCTAATGCTGACATTGTTTGTTTTCCTGAAACTTGCATTAAAAAGAACGACCGACCCTCGTTAACAGATAAGTGTATAAAAGCAATCCAAAATGAGTGTAACCGCAATTCCATTTGGTGCATAGTTACTGAAAATATAAAAATCGGCAATAAAGCCCATAATATGTCTCTCTTGATTGACCGGGAGGGAAAGATTAAAGGCACCTACAAAAAGATAAACCTTTGTGGGGATTATTGTGTTAGCCCAGGTAACAAGATAAAAGTGTTTAAAACAGATTTTGCCAAAATAGGGCTGGCTATTTGCTGGGACCTTGCTGACCCGGGCTTATTTGAAATTCTGAGAAGTAAAGGTGCTCAAATTGTATTCTGTCCAGCCCAATGGAACTACGATTTACAATCTCACCACAGTAAGCCAAAGCAACGGGAAGCCCAATTGTTAAAATCAATGGTGCTGGCTCGGGCTTACGAGAATGTATTATATGTAGCTTTATGTAACCCTATATTAGAAGAAAAAACACAGGTATCTTATTCTGCTATTGCCTGCCCACACCGAATTGTTAAAGAATTAATTAATCAAGAAGGGCTTATAACTGCCGAAGTAGATTTAAAAGAAATTAAAAAATTTAGGAAGCTTTACTTTAAATAAGGTTTTTCTGGGTTTAGCTCGTAGCTTATTATGCTTTAAATGATATCTTTTCAGAAAATCTAAAACCATCCCGACCAGCTTTTCATGTTCTTCTTCAATAAAGTCTAAAGCCGGCTGGGAATTCACTTCTAAAACCACCCAATCATCCCCTCTTTTAAGAAAATCAATTCCACAGATGTTAATTTTGGTGGCATCAAGTACTTTATTAATGATTTTTTTTAATTTTCTATCAATAATAAATTTTTCAAATTCTTCTCCATATACCCCCGTGCATTTCCAATTTTTACTCCTTTTTAAGGCGGTTTGGACAATTTTTTTATCAATAACCGTAACCCGGTAGGATGAAGAAGGAATAAATTCTTGAGCAATCACGGGCAATTTATCACAGTCAATCGCCCAAAACCTCTTGATTACCTGCAAAGCTTCAGTAAGATTGTGGGCTATCCTAACAAATTCTCCCATGGTGCCGTAAACCCGTTTAAGGACTACCGGCCATTGGTTAAATCTTTTAAGTTCAGTTTTGGCAGAAACCAAATTTCTGGACAACAAGATTGTTGCAGGAGTAGGAATACCAAATTCTTTACACTTTAAATAAAACATCCATTTGTCTTCAGTGTAATAATACAACTCAGAAGCATCAGTTACTTTCTTTCCCATCTGTTCGATAGTCTTTAAAGTTTCTACGACGCAATCTTCCGCAGAATTATTATAAACAAAACTGCATTTTTTTACTTGACTTCTAAACTCATCTTCCTCAATCTGTTTAAAGATATTCAGCGGAACTAATTCAATCTTTTTCTGTTTAGCTAATCTAGAAAAAATTAGATCTTCTTTGTTAAAATTTTTGGCAGCATATACATAACCCAACACCAATTTATTTGAATTAAAGATTTTTTTCACCTCTTCTGTATGAAATGTTCTTTTAAAAATATATAAACGTTGCGGTTGTAAATTTTATTAATTTAGTTGCAAGTATTATCAATTTAAATGATAACAACAAGGTAAATCGTAAAAAATAATAATTTTCTCATTCCAAAAGTTTATAAATTATCAAGTACGCCTATTTAAACCGGAGGTGAACCATGAAAAAGAATTTAATAATTTTGTTTAGCTTGTTGGTTTTATTAGTGATTTCTGGAATAGCTTATGCTGCAAATGAAAAAGATGCAGCAACCGCAGGAACAGACGAGGCAACTGCAGGGACAGAAGCAGCAACTGAAGACACAAAAACCAAAGACCCAGTTAAAACCCCAACTTATGGGCAATGTGTTTCAGAGCAAGCAGCCATAAAAAATACCTGTTATAAAACGGTAAAAGCAGCTTTAGATACCTGCAAAACCCAGGCTGCAGAAAATGCAACACCAAAAGATGCAACTAAGCAATGTAAACAAGTTTACAAAAAAGACTTAAAACAATGTAAAGTAGTGTTTAAAGCAAGCAAGAAAGAATGCGCAAAAATCAAACACAATGTCTTTGAAACAATGGGATCAGCATTTAAGTAAACAATTATTTCTTTTTTTATTATTTTTGATGTTTTATCTTTTTTTAGTTTTATCTTTTTAGTTGCCCTATTTATTAAAAAGTATTTTTAGTTAAAAAAAATTAAGGTATTAAAACTATTTACAATACTTTAACCATAAGCACAAAAACCAAATTAAAGTGCAGCAGCCAAAACCTAATGCCGATACAATCCGAAACCAGAAATCCGGAAGAACAAACAGGCTGTACAAAAAAGTAATTCCTGAACTGGCCGTCCAAATAAAATATGAATTAGTATTAGCACTTGCTTTTTTATTAACCCATAGGTCTTTAATAGTGGGAAAATAACCAATAATACCCATTATATTAACACCCGCATAGGTAAAAATTAACAGCTGCAGCCATAGATTTCCCATAATTTTCTATTAAATTAAACAGTATATAAATCTGCCGAGATTAAAGAAGCTGGGTAAAGTACGATGCCCAGATTAGGATAAAATACAGAAATAAAAACTAGACGCAACCACAAAATCAAACCGCCGACAAATAATACCATTCAAATCCGGTTTTGATAATATTAATCAAAATAAACAAGAGGTAGGTAATTCCTGCCAGAATAAAAGCAACCCCGCCTACAATCTCGCGTTTCCAAGAAACCAATAGAACAATCAATAAAATAAATACTGGAATATTATGCATAAATAAACCTAAAACAGTTCCCCAAAACCCATAATTTCCGTCAAAAATATCCAAAGAGAACATCGCTAAGAACAAAAGAAATATTATCGATAAGATCCTGGGTGTCCAGTAAATAAATTTGTTAATCTTTTTTTCCATGTTAAGATGTTAAGTGCACCAGCATATAAACTGTTCTAGTTAATGGCACAATTCAATTTCTGAGTGATTTCCGCTTTTTTGGTGATTTTCACGACATAG
>CAZKNU010000025.1:0-15772 GCA_964554235.1 uncultured Methanosarcinales archaeon
TCTGGGTATTTTTATCCAATATTTTATAAATTCAATCTTATTTTTTGATTTTATGGGCAATTCTTCTAAAGAAAACCGGTTAAATGAACTTTCTGCACAGGAATGGCTGCCTTTTACCAAAACTTGGTTTGTTCATAATCCGGCTAAACGAAGCAATAAAGAAGTTCTGCATCCGGCAAAATATCCGGAAGATTTAGTGGAAAAATTTATCTGTTTTTTCACCAAAAAAGGAGGAGTGGTGTTTGATCCTTTTTTAGGTACGGGAAGCACCGTAATTGCTGCCGAAAGAGTTAACCGGACAGGAATCGGCATTGAACTGCAGAAAAAGTATGTTGCTCTTGCCAAGGAACGCATTACCTCAGGGACAATCATTCACGGAAATTCTATGAAAATGAACTCACTGTGGGAAGAACACCGCCTGCCGGAAATTGATTTAGTAATCACTTCCCCCCCTTACGGGCCGATGTTAAACAAAAAGGGGTTGATTTCCAGAGATAGAACTGAGAAAGGCTTAGATGTTAATTATAGTGATGACCCCGAAGATTTAGGGAACTCTCTTTCTTACGAACTTTTTTTACAAAAATTGACAAATATCTTTTTAAACATCAAGGCAAAAGTGAAAGATGGGGGGCATATAGTGGTAATTTTACAGAATTATATGCATCAAGGCGAATACAAAATGCTGGCTTGGGATTTTGCCCGGGAAATGAGCAAGCATTTTCAATTTAGGGGAGAAAAAATTTGGTGCCAGGACAACAAAACTTTGTATCCTTATGGATATAGATATAGTTTTGTTCCTAATGTGCATCACCATTATTGTTTAATCTTTAAGAAAATAAAATCGGTGGAGTGTAATAGCAACGGTAAAATAAAATAAAATAAAATAAACTATAATAAAATACAAAACAAGATGAAAAAAGAAAAAGTTCGGCCAGGTAGAAAAGATCTTTTGCGGGCAATTAAAGAGCATTTTCCCGGAGAAAACTCTTCCGTGCGAAAGATTATTCACCAGCTAATACCCGGAGCAGTTGACAGGATTGAACTAAAAATATACACCCCCTGTATTGATTCGCCTAAAATGAAATATGATCAACCGGGGTATACTACTTTTCAAATCAAATTGTTTAAAGAGCAGACAGAAGTAGCGGAGCAAATGGGTGCTATTGAGAATAAATTTTTATTAAAGCAGCTTATTGAAGAGTTTGTTTACATCTCTGGCTGCGGGCAAAAAGCAATTAACATTACTGTTGATTGTGAACCTACTGTTTTTCCTGCTTATTCTATCGCGAATTTAAATAAAAATTAGTTTAAAATAAAAGTAAGGGAAAAATTACTTAATTTTAAATAATAACGATCCTTTTGGGACTTTATAATGAATATAAAAATAATATTTGAAGGAGATTATAAACAGATTGGGCTACAACATGGAAGATTTCTCAAGGATGATATTTCTAAAACTCTGGAGACCTACATTGGTATGTGGGGCATTCCTCAAGAAAAAATACCTTGTGCTGTTAGTGGATTTAAGAAAATAATAACCGATGAGTATCCACATCTTGCAGAAGAAATAAGGGGGATTTCAGAAGGATCTGGGATAGATGAAGATTTTATTTATGCAATTAATTCTCGTACTGAACTTTTTAGTGGTTCTTCTTCGCAGGAATGTACTTCTGTTGGTGTTCCCTCTTCTAGTCATGACCAGGGCCATATTGTACTTGCACAAAACTGGGATTGGTATTCACATTTCAGGGACCTTGCTAAAGTGGTTGAATTAAGACCCGATGGAAAATTACGACTGAAAATGTTAGTTGAGCCAGGAATGGTGGGAAAGATAGGCATGAATGAAGCTGGATTGGGGGTTTGTATGAATTTTCTTCCTACAGAACAGATTGATGCTGGCGGCGTTCCCGTTCATGTTGTTCTTAGGAATATTTTAGAATGCGAAGATTATTCTTCTGCTGAGAAATACGTATTTAATGCTAGAAGAGCTGCAAGTGCAAATTATTTGTTAGGACATAAAAATGGTAATGTTGGTGGACTTGAAACAACGCCGGAAGATGTAAGAGTTGTATCGCCTAATCCGTTAATATCTCATACCAATTCCTATACTGTAAGAGGCGAATCTTGTTTAAGAAATAAATTGTTTGATTTAGTTGCATCTAGCTGTCTGGGAAGGTCTTTAGAGCATAAAATGTCTACAGATGAAGTTAATAGGGCACTTAATCTGGTAAGATTTCCAAGAGCTTCTAGACTTGAAATGGGTTTTTTTGATTGTATTCGGCGGGTTTGTGAGAAATTTGGCTTATCCTATGCTCATTTATTTTATGGAAGATGCGAGACGGTTAGAAGAGTTAACCTAGACTTAACAGAAGGAATTTTGTCGGTTTCATCTGGAGCTAAAGCAGATCCTTTTGCAGTTCACCGGTTTAATTAATGCTTTACTAAGGTGTTCCCCCCCTACCTCTAGAAAAATAAAGGATTTTCAAAATTAAACTTAAGCTTAGTTGATTTAGCGAACTAATTCCTGTTTAAGATTAATTTCTATTTCAGAACGATTTATACTTAAAAACCGTTTCAATTTAAGAAATATTTATATTCAGGAAAGATTTAAGTTATATTAAATAAGGTGTAAGTTAGATAGTAAGTTATAAAACGAGGTGTTTAAGATGAAAAGGTTTGATGTAAAAATATTTTTGATGGTTTTAAGTTTATTAGCCGTTTTACTGTTCTTAACCGGCTGCATTTCTGCCGAAGAAAATCTAAAAACGGAATTAGATCAGTTAGCAGATGAAGAGTTAAATGCGGTGGTTGAAGAAAGCGGGACCGAAAATGAAGCAGTTGCCGGAATGGCCCTTTATAATAAGTATGCCCAAAAAAATGTCTTGAATATCGCTAAGAGTGTGCAGCAGGCAAAAGAGACCTGCTTGGACTGGGTTTGTGATGAATTGGGCAAGAAAAAAATATGCAAGGAAACAGGTTATTATATCAACTGCGGAGCAGGAAAAGAATGCATTGGCGGCACTTGTATCCCGGCCTTAGCTAATCCCTGCGGTAATGGATACATAAATCCAAATGAAGATTGTGAAGACGGCAATCACGTCAATAATGATGGGTGTTCCATATCCTGTCAATTTGAGGTTTGCGGCGATGGCATTATTCAAACCAATTCCTGGCCTAGTTATAAGCTGGGAAAGGTAATCGTTCCTGAACACAAAGGTGAATTCTGTGATGATGGCGCAGATAATGACAAACCAAACAAATGCAATAAAGAATGCAGCGGAATTACTGCCCCTATTTGCGGCAATGGGGCTATAGAAAGCGGAGAAGTTTGTGACGATGGAAATGCTAATAAAGGGGATGGCTGCTATAAGTGCAAGATAGAAAGCGGTTGGGAATGCGAAAAAAATGTTTGCGAAGCTTGTGCTGTTCCTTTAAATGGATTGGTACATTGGTGGCCGGCAGATGGCAATGCCGAAGACCTTAAAGGAGGCAAACATGGCAACCTTGGAAGCGGAACCACTTTTTCTTCCGGAAAGTTGGGCAAAGCATTTAATTTTAATTATGTTCAGAATGGGTATGTGTACGTTCAAGATGCTGATAATTTAGGTATTTACAGTAGTTTAAATTTAGGAAATAATAAAAACGGTTTTAGTGTTGAAGCCTGGGTAAAACTTTTCGCTGAAGGAAAAATTTTAAGCAAAATGGGAAGTGCTGATAATCCTAACCTCATTAGCGGTTATGAATTGAGCATAAGCAATTCCGGCAGATTTAAAATGGCCTTGACCAGTTTGTTAGGTTCTGCTTATGGGCAGAAATTAGAAACAAGCACTATTCCCGGAGGTTATAATAACGGTGAATGGCATCACTTAGTGGTTGTCTTTCAGCCGCCGGAAGTTGCTGGCGAATATTGCCCCTCGCCAACTATTGAGACTCTGGCAATTTATGTCAATGGTGAACTGAAAAGCGACAAGCCTGAAGGGGCATCTTGTCTTGATATAAAAAATACTGTTGCCTTGTATATCGGGCCGGGAACAGGAGGTGATTCGGCGTCCTTTAAAGGCCAAATTGATGAAATAGGCTTTTACAATCATGCTCTTTCAGAGAAAGAAATCAGCGGTCTTTATGAAGCAGGGATGGAAGGAAAGAAAAGGTGCAAGAACTGATTTTTTAATTTAATTTTTTTAAATTTTAATTAAAGCTTTACTTAATTCCAGCCAGTTTCTCTTTTATCTCTTCCACCGCTTTCTCAACATTATTATTATTATTATTAATGGTAAATAAATAATCCTGCTGCTTAAGAGTATGTGCATACAGCGGATCATAATATTTTTCCAACAGAATTTTCACTGCTTCTGCATATTTTTTTTCATCAATCAACTGAATGATTTCTGCTTTTGACTTTTTGTTGATAATGCCTCTTAAATTAGGAGTAATCTCTTTTATTTTTTTTATATTCTCTGGAGAAGAAAAATATTCCTTCACCGCTTCCTCAACTCTTCTGCTGATGCTTCTGGCAACTAAAATATTTATTCCTTTTTTCATAGCTTTAAAGAAGAACGGAGGGATTTCTGCATTGCCAATCTTTCTGCTTTCACCTTCAACGAAAATATATTTTTCTTCATTAAGTTCTTTTAACCGGTTCAGCAGCAAGTTTTCAAACTTTTTCTGGGAATGGGGTTTTAAGCCTACTGCACCGTATAAGCTGCCCCGATGCTGGGCTAATGCTTCTAAGTTTAAAGTGTTGGGAAGTTTCTCTAACAAATTAGTTTTTCCTGAACAGGTCAACCCATACAAACAAATTATTTTTGGTTTAAGCTTAAAATTATTTAATTGCGTAAGGACATAGTTGCGGAAAGATTTGTATCCTCCCTCCAGTTGCAGGACTTTAAATCCAATAGATTCTAATAATGAAGCAATAATATTAGAGCGCATTCCTCCCCGAGCGCAATAAACAATAATGGTTTTATTTTTATGGTCTTTTACGGCATTGTAAATAGAAGGTATTTTTGCTGGAAACAATTTCATTCCTCTTTCAATGGCTTTTTCCCGCGATTGCTGCTTGTAAATGATGCCAATTTCATGTCTTTCTTCGTCAGAGAGCAAAGGAACGCTTACGGCTCCTAAAATATGGTCTTCTTCGTATTCTTGAGGTGTTCTGGCATCTATAAACACTGTATCTTTAAGTTTAAATGATTCTTCTACAGTTATTTTGTTGGCCATGTGAATTTTAACGGTTAGAAAGCTCTTTTTAAATGTTTACGTGGAAAATAATAATAATAAAAAATTTAAAATTATAAAACATAAAAATAAATAAAAATAACAAATAAATATAACAAATTAGTAATTAAAAATTTTAAAACACAAAAAACAAAATAAATAATAAAAAAATATAATCTAAAAATTTATTCTACAACTACAGTTCCTTTGACTGCAGCATAAGCAACAGTCCAAACAGAATACGTTCCTGCTTTGTCAAAAGTGTGTTCGTAACTTTTTCCGTAAAGAATCTTGCCCGGAGTTATAGATTGTTTAGTTTCCACATTTTGGATTACCAACACCGCATCCTTAACCTTGTCGGCAGGAGGAGCTTTATTTACAAAGACTACCGTATCTCCAACTTTAATGGTAAGTTTTTCCGGACTAAATCCCTCAGAACCCAGTATCTGTACTTGTTCTTTTACCGCAGCTTCCACCGGTTCTTCAACAACTGCTTCTTCAGCGACTGGTACTGGTTCATTTTCCGCTTCTGCAACGGGTTCGCTAGCTTCACCAACTACTGGTTGGTTAGCATCTGAAGCTTTTTCTGTACAGCCAACTGCTAATACCAACACTAAAATTAGTAAAGACGCACACAAATATTTTTTCATTTTATTGGCCACCCCCAATGTTTTTTAGGTGAGGAGGATTACTTGCTTATATACTTTGCTTTTTTCTAGGCCAATTAATGGTTTTTTCAGCAAACTTTTTCTTAACTGTAGAATGGATTTCCTTAGTTTTATCCTTGGTTTTATTGAATGCTTTTTTAGTCCCTTCTTTTAAGGATCGATGATAAAATTGGTAAGAAAAGTAGCGGTGTAAAGCTTTAGCATATTCTTTTCCCACCCACCAGGCGCCAATAAACAGCATCGGCCAGGTAAGAATGTAAACAATGATAGATAACCATCTTATCAAAGGATTATTAAAATAAATGATAAAAGTGGCCAAGACTAATTTAGCCAAGAGAAAACTGCTGATAATCATAACCGCTCCTAAATAAAATTTGCGGGTATATTTAAATTCAGATAATTTAAGATTAATCCATTTAATCATAGTATGCAATATAGGGATGCTAGTAAATAAATGTTTCTAAATTGGTTGTTCTAAAATGGATATTTAAGAATTTGTTTTCGTTGGATTAAAGAGTAATAATAATCAATTAGGTTTACAACAAATCATTGATGCTTACATCTGCTTCCGAGACTAAATCTGCTTTATTGCAGTAAGGGCAGGATTTTATTTTAGAAGCAAAATAATAATTACAGCGCTCGCAATATAATTCTTTTTTAAGAGGAACTTTATCCCCAAATCCCCAGGCCGGAGTTTTATTTTTCTTGAAACAATCAAAACAACTATATCGTTCTTCTTTATTTATAGATTTGACCGGCAATGCATCTACTTTAGCAATTTCTTTATTACAATGAAAACATTTTACTTTTACGATTAAAACAGCCATTTTTAATTAGGTATGCAAGTATATTTAAAAAATTGTGTTACCCCCCAGCCTAAATAAATTTATATAATCCAATTCTTTTTATAAGTAAGAATGCCACTTACTGAAAAAATAATCGTAACGGAAATACTTTCCAAAATCAAGCCAAATCAAGAAGAACAAAGCCAATTTAAAGCCGCAGTTAGTGCTTTCTTAATTAAATTAAATTCTCAGCTTAAAAATGCCCAAGCTATCTTAGGGGGAAGCGGAGCTAAAGACACCTGGCTTTCCGGGAATCACGACGTAGATATTTTTGTGTTATTTGATTATAAATTGTATGCTGATAAATCGGAGCAATTATCCAGCATTTTAGAGCCAACGCTTAAAAAAGCTTTTCCTAAACTAAAATTAGAACGGCTGCACGGCAGCAGGGATTATTTTCAATTAATTTTTCAGCAATTGAGTTTTGAAGTAGTTCCTATTCTCGCTATAACTAAGGCTAAGCAGGCTTTAAACATTACTGATGTTTCTCATTTACATTCACAATGGGTTAATAAGCAGGGCAAAACCGTAAAAGATGAAATCAGATTAGCCAAACAATTCTGTAAAGCTAATAATTTATACGGCGCAGAATCATATATTGGCGGTTTTAGCGGCTATGTCTTGGAGATCCTGACCATTTACTACGGCGCATTTAATGCGCTGTTAGCAGCAGCCCAGAAATGGGGAATGAAAGAAATAATTGATCCTTCCAAATTTTATTCTGGAAAAGAAGCTTTATTTAATATTAATAAATCTAAATTACAGTCGCCATTAATTGTTATCGACCCGGTAGACCAAAGCAGAAATGCTGCAGCAGCCTTGTCAACAGATAAATTCATTCAATTCAAGAAATTAGCCAAAGCATACTTAAAAAAACCGGAATTAAAATTCTTTGAGAAGAAACCAATTACTTTAGTTAGCTTAAGGAAAGAAGCAGGCGATTTGGCAGACAATTTAATTTATTTAGAGGCAGTCCCAGTAAAAGGAAAAATAGATGTGGTGGGAATGAAACTGCTTAAGGTTTTCAATTACCTAGAAACGGAATTAAAACCTTTTGTAATCCGGAAATCTGGCTGGGACTGGGATGCAGATAAAGAAGCCAGAATGTATTTTATTCTCGCTAAAAAGGAACTGCCTAAATTTGAAATTCGTTCTGGTCCGCCCTTAAAAATGAAAGAATTTGTCAGCAATTTCAAAAAGAAAAACAAAAATACTTTTGAAGAGAAAGGCAGAATTATGGCTAAAGTAAAAGTAGAACATAATAATTTAAGTGATTTTGTTAATCACTTGTTAAGCAGCAAGTATGCGCAGGAAAGGGTTAAGAGAATAACAGTTATAAAATAAGATTCATAATAAAATAATGTTTAAGAAAATAATTTTTGTTGAGGTTTTTTAAATTATTTCATTCTTTTTTAACATAAATTGTTATTTCTGCTTTCTTGTTTTCAATTTCACTGTCAGCAAAAACTAATTATCATATATGTTTAGGAACTTAACAGTTATATCTTCTGGTACGGTGTAAAAAGTGCTAGGGCCAATATAATATTTTCGGACGGGGTCGCGCGAATACCATAAGTCTAATGAAGAGCTATCTTTTTTGAATTCATGCCGTGTGATATTGTCTTGATGTAAATTAATGCCAATCTCCAGGGGTGAGCCATCCCCCCCTTTTATTATAGCACCTAATTGTAACGGTAAATTCTTATCTTTGCCATGATATTGGCAGAAAAGAGTTCTCCCTTTCCCGGACAAGTCTTGACAAGTAAATTTGTGCCATTTATTTTTTTTCATTTTTTAGTTACCTCCTTTTCTGGTTTCTTGTTTGTTTCTTTTCTGGTTTTTTCCTGATATGCTCGTGTTTAGCCTGTAATTTTTTAAAAAAGCGGGATTTAGTTATTACTCGGATACCTCTAGCAGCAATTCTACTGACTTTAGCAATTTTTCCTTCGCCCTTAGCTAATATTTCCATTTCTTTACCTACTTCCACCGCTTCATGAAGAACAGCTTGGCTGACGGCAATTCTTTCGGTAGCTACCGCTGCGCGATAAAAAGTATTAAGAGCATTAAAAAACATCACAAAAGGAAAAACTGCGATAACATCCAGCCAATAATTCCGGAAAAAGAATTGAACACTTTTAGCTTTAATAGCCAAAAAGGTTAAATCAATTACAAATATAGCGACAACAAAATAATCTAAAATCTTAATAAATATTTCTACCAAATGGTTTTCAGTGTGAATAAATAGTTCAAAAACAATTACAAATAATAAAACTATTAAAGCATAAGGGATTAGTTTTGCATTATAATGTTCTACTTTTTCCCAAAAAGAGTGCATAAGTTAAGTAAACTTTTATTGTTTTTAAATATTTACTTTTTATAGTGTTCTTGATTACAGCTTAAACCTATGCTTATAACAGTCCCCAACTGCAGAATCAAAAACTATAAATACTCCTTTTTATTTTCTAAGTAAATATGGTTAATAATATCACCGCAGTCTGCCGAGTATGCAATAAATCTGCTCCTGCAGACCAATTTAAACTTCATTATAAACTTAGGCAGATGGTTTGCTCTAATTGTTTTTCTGGTAAGACTGAGAAAGCAGCGGAGAAAGCAGAGCAAAAGAAGGCAGAAGAGCCCAAAAGACCGCCCGGATGGGATCAGGAAGATGAATATTTAGCAAAAATGGCGCGCCTGCGGCCAAAAGAGCAAAATCCCCAGTTTGCTAAAATTCCTGGCTCTACGCTGGTTAAATGCACTTGTAGTATCTGTGAATATACCTTTAAGTACGACCCTTTAAGAAAGATCCCTTATACTTGCCCTTACTGCAACGGGGAAATTCCCAAATTAAAGACGTTTAATCTGCTGTAAATCTGTTAGAATTATACTTTTATGACTTTTTTTAATTAAATTTAATCGTTTAAATTTTTATTTTAAAAATTATTTTTATAACAATAACAGCAATAATAATAAAAAGCGCCCCTGCGAGGAATTTCAAGCCGGAAAGGTTTTCTGAATATAATTAGTTATTTAATGAGCTGAAAGTATGCCACATCAACCCGTGCAAATATTAGACTTCAAGTACTCTTCTTCTTGTCGTTCACTTGGGAGATATAATTGCAGTATCTTTTCGGCAGGCAAACCGATTATTTCGCTGAGTTTTTCTGCGGCTTTCTCCATTAGCTCTCTGTCAAGAAAGCGCATTCCGATTTTGTACATTAATCCCATTTCATAATCGTGGCATACACCGCTTGCCGAAGATTCTTGGTATATCTCCCAGGCCATTCCTATCAAAAGTTCTGCGTCTTGTTTCAAGAAAACATACTCCTCCCAGGGCGTATAATAAATAGAAGGCAGCGTGATGTTACTTTTATCAACCAACGAGCAGTATTCGTTAAGTTCTTCTTCGCTCAACACATCAAGGTTTGTTGGGGCGTAGCGTATCAGGTTTGTTACTCTTACAAGCGCATCCAAATCAATGCTATTTTTTGCCATTTATTTTCCTCCAAATATTCCAATAATAAAAAGCGCCCCCGCGGAGATTTGAACTCCGGCTCCAAGCTGTCTGCAGTAATTCCGCAAGCTCGTGTCCTATCCAGGCTAGACTACGGGGGCGTTAAAAGTAAGAATTAAGGCCTATTTAAAAAGTTATTTCTATTTGATGTTAAAATTATTTCTTCACTTCCCCGCCGCCCGCCGGCAGGAATTTAATGATGTCATCTAAATCTCCGCCTTTAAGCTTGGCCTTAATTTTCTTGGCTAAAGCACTTTTCTTTTCCCGGCCGGAAATTACGACCACAAAAACCGCAGTTTTTTTCTTGATTGCAGGAAGGGGCCCACCAATAATTTCGCCATCAGCCAAACCCAAAGCATATTCTAATTGGGGATGCAGGTAATTAGTTTTTCCATAGACCATAAAACTGCCTTTGCCAATGTGTTCCCCGGGTTTAGCTTCTTTGGTAACCTGCTCCGGTTTGACATAAAAAACATCCGCAGAAGTATGTCCTAATTTCCAGGCTTTAGAATAAACGGCTACGGCCTGAGCTGCTTCTTGAATGGTTTCTGCTCCGGCTTTCTGTCCGTTTTTTATGACAAAAAAAGGCGAGCCGGCCATATCCGTATGCAAGACTAAATCTTCTTTCTCCGTGTGTTTTTTAATAACTAATTCGTTAGAAGTGGCATCTTTTCCGCCGATGCACAAAAACCCTTCCGAAGAAATAAACCAGTGGAATTTTTCATACCATTCTCTTTTTCTTTCTTTTTTTTGCTGTTTTATTTCTTCTTCGAGCTGAAATTTTTCTTCTTCTTTTAGCAATTTCTGCAATTTTTTTTTGCTGTCTTCTAAGGCGGCTTTGGCTCCTTCCAGCTTTTTCTTGGCTTTTTTAGCTAAATTAAAGTAAGTTCCGGCATTTTCATCCACAGATTTATTTAAGTCAAATTCTATTTCCATAATACTCGGAAAAAGAGGTCAGGGTATTAAAAGGTTTTTATAAAAAAATTTAATCTTAAGTCCAAAACAACATTATTCTTAAAATAGTTACTTAAAAATACATTTTAAACATTAATCACATTTATATCTTACAATATTAAATTTAATTTATGGAAAGACCAGAATTAAATTATACAACGATTGGAAGATTTTATCTTTCTTTAGGTATGTATTTTCTTTTTATCTCTTTAATTATTGTAGGATATACTTTTATTTTTAATTAAAGATAAAAATGCTGTGTTGTTTTTTGAAATAAGTAAATATAGTTATTTTATTTTTGAACTTGGGGGGCTAGTGTGCGTGGGTTATGGAATATTTAGGTTTATTCGTGACTGTAAAAAAGAAGAAGACTATTGGTTTGAATTAAATATTAAAAATATATTGGAACAAGATCTAACATTTCTGGAATTAAAACTTAAAGAATTAGAATATAATGAAAAAGTAAATGATTACAATAATAAATACAACACCAATTTAAACTCCATTAAATGGAGAGATATGAAATCTATTGTTAAGCAGGCGAGAACCCCAGATTTTTACGAAAAGACGTATGGAAAATACTCTTAAAGTTATCTCTAACAATCCCTAACACTTTCAGCAACTACGGCTTTCTCAGCGCAGATTTCTTCATTATCATACAACAATACTTTAGGAGAAATTTTTATCTGCCTAATTTGGCCAGCTGTAGTTTGGTCATAAGCAACACGACCCATGTAATTGCCAGCCTTGCCCATCTTTGCTTCAGTTAATTCAATCGTTTCTGCTTTCTGTGCGCCAATGAGGTTAACAATCAAGCCTTCCACATTAATATTAACTCCATTTTCAACTGTAAATGACAATTCTTTTTTATTTTGGTCATAACAAAGTTGTTCTACTCCGCCGATAGCAGAAAGTTTCATTCCGATATTAATAGGGCATTGGGCTTCGGTTTCAACCTGGGCGCGGCCAAGGTTCATGATTACTACACCTAAAGCTACAGCAAAAGAAATTAATAATAAGGTTACCATTAAAGGGGTAAGCCCTTGTTTATCTAAATATTTCATCTTAAGCTTTCCAATGGGTTTTGCCTTTGTGCAGAACTTCTTTAACCCGGTGGGTAGGCACAAAGACCTCTTTGCCTTTTTCTAAAAAAACTAAAAAGTCTTTCTCGATGGCTTTAAGCTTGTCGGCCCGGTAAATAATTTCTTTCTTTTTTAATTCGTCATGGTATTTAATATGAAATTCGTGTTTTCTGGGATGAGCATGGACCTTCTGCAGTATAGTCATTACCGCTTTTTCTTTTCCCCAGAAAGGGTTGGACTCTTTAAAAATAAACCCGGATATGGTTAACATGATAATTCCAACTGCTAAGCTGATTAAGGGGTTTTGCAGATAGGATAAATTACCTAAGCCATCCCAAACTCCCGCCCAGAAAAAAACTACTCCAATTAAGCCAAAGACATACCAAAAGTACTTTTTAACTTTTTCTAAATTAATCATTTTTTCCTTTTATATTTTTATAACTTCCAATAAGTTTTCCCATGAAAGAATATTTCCGTTACTCTATGTGCAGGTATAAATAGTTCCTGCTTTTTCTTTTCATCAATTATTATCAGCGCTCCTTTTTCAATTTTTTTTATTTTTTGGGCTTCAATGGCAATTTGTTTTTTTAAGTTTTTATCATAATATTTGATGGTGAAATGCTTTCTTTCCGGATGCTTAAAAACCGTATTAAGAGTTTGGTGGGCGGACTTTTCTATTCCCCCCAGAGGATCAAACTCTTTAAAGATTAATCCTGAAAGGGAAAGCATGGCAAACCCAATAAATAAAATTATAAAAGAGCCATTAGGGCCATTAATATAAGGGATTTCATAAATGCCTTCCCACAAGCCTTTCCAGGCAAAAATTACGGCAATGGCCGCGTACAATGATGATAAGAAATGCTTATCCTGCTCTCTCAATTTAATCTGCCTCTTTTTACAATGCATCTATTTAATAACTATAAAACAGCCTAGTTATAAATATCTTTCTGTGTAGTGGGCTCTGTCCTAAATCTTTTTGTGAGTCGCCTTGGCCGGCGTCTTCGCCTTTTTCTCGCTGCCTATCGATAGAAAAAGTAACTTAATTTTAGTTTAAAGAAGTTTAGCTCAGCCGCCCTTTTGGCCTAGGCGCAAGAAATGAGGCAACGACCCCATTTCACGCAGAAAAGAAACTACTTTTCTGGTGCACCGATAAGATAGTTTTCTTATCGTGTGCTGCGCAGAAAAGTGATAGTTTCAAGAAATGCAAAAACTATTGCATTTCTGAACAGAAAACGGATAGTTTTCCGTTTTCTTGTTTCACTTTTCTTGCGGCGACTCTTAGGACAGAGCCTGTGTAGTAAATGGACAATACTTAAAAAATCTTGAATCCAAGCAAGAATCATTAAAGAAAATAAATACAAACTTTGAATTGAAATTAATAAGTTAAATAGCTTTATCTTTTATAAGCTTCATCATGATGGCCGAAGAATAAAAAAGTTACCGTTTTGTTCTCTTCAGTTATTTTATATTTTAATACAAAACTTTTCATAATATGAACTCTTCTTTCACCAGCAAGACCGTATCTTAAGGGTTTATAATGTTCGGGATTTTCAAGAATTTCGGTTATTTTCTTCTTTAAGCTATTTTCCAGAACGGGGTTTTTCTTGCAGAGCTTTTGAATTTCGTCTTTACATTTAGAATTAATCTCTAGATTATAAGTCATTAATTACGCTACAGAAAGCAGGGATTATTTAAATATATCTTCAACTGTTTTTATTTTAATAGATTTCTCTTTTCTGCGTTTTTCCAGTTCTTTTTTAAATCCTTCTTGTAAAGGTAGTTCATCAACCGGATGCCAATCTATTTTATCACAGAAATCCCATTCTTCATCAGTTAAATGGCCGGTTTTAAGATAATTTTCAAAAATCAATTTTTTCATAGCCTCTTCTCTCGCTATCTCACTCCAATTAACCCAGAGAAATGATTTTAATTCATTTTTCATCTCTTCGGTTACCGCTAAAGTTAGTGAAGCCATTATAATTTGCCTCTACTCTTTAATTCCTCAAATTTTTTTAGTTCACGAATCTTTACTTCAAATCTCTGTTTGAGAAATTCAGACCAATTTATTTCTGGGTAAGAATTTATCTTTTTCTTCAATTCTTCGGGGATTGCTACAGTAAAAGTAGTCATTTTGTTTACACCAATATTTGTATATACACAAAAACTGGTGCACATATTTAAACTTTTCTAATTTAATAAAGGTAAATCAAAAAGAACAAGTTATTATTACGTGTATTATCCTGATTTAAAGCCAATCGGCTTGTGTCCTTTCTCTGCTTCTGTGTCTTTTAATCGCTCATATTTTGCGGTTAAAGTTGCAGCTAAATCAGCATATAAATTACCAAAAGTTATTGATCTAAGTATTGCTATTTCGGGGACATTAGCACCTTTTTTTAAAGCATCTACTAAAGTAGTGTAGCCTCCTGCTCTTAAAATAGCTGTTCTTCGAGTTCTTTTATAATTTCGAGTAAATTCTTCAATAAATGCGCCTTGTTCAGCTGGAGTAACTTCAGCTAATTGGTAGGCCTGCTCGTCGGTTAAATCTATAAGTTTAGATTCCAGAGCAAAATGTTTCCACATCCTTTTTCTTTGTTCTGCGTCTGGGTAACCTATAAAATAACTGGTTAATCTTCCTTCTCTAGTTAAAGCAGCTTCGAATGATTCTAATAATAAATTAGTAGAAATTGCGACTACTAAATTTCTTTCATTTCCAATGTATCTTTTCATTACGTCAATTGCTTCTTGATAATGTTTAGACATAGATTCTGACCCTTCGGTTGCTTTTTGGGCTAATATTGAACCCTCATCAAAATATAAGAAAGAAGGTCTTCCTCTTTCCTGTGCTTCTTTTAAAGCGATTTTAAATTGTCTTTCTAAGTTTCTAGCAAATTCTCCCACATATGCACTATTAGCTTCGGCAACGGATACTTCTTGAGCATAAGCGCCGCAAGCTTGGTATACTTCGGCAATAGCTCTTAATAAAACGGTTTTACCCGTTCCGGGCGGCCCAAATAGAATTACCCCGGTATAAGCTGGCTCAGTTCCTTCCAGTAAATCCGGAAGGGCAGTTCTAGTTACAATATCATCTTTAAGCGCATCGTCAATAAAAACAGAATCTAAAGATTGTAATGCTGGTCCCGGTTCTGCTCTTATAGTAATCGGGTTGGGCGGAATATCGTCTGGAATTCGCCAGGGTTTGGCATCGCGGCGTATATTATTAAAGCTATATCCTTTTTTAAAAATTTTCTCAATAAAATTATCAAGAGCTGCCAAACGTATTTCCATACGATTTTCTTCTAGTTCAAACTTTTTCTTATAACTTGGAAAAGGTTCATCATCGGGCTTATTATTATCCGGTTTTTTATCTACCATGCCCTCTATTTTCATGCCGTTCTTTTTAAATCTTTTGGTTTTGTTACTACCTATTAGTGTGCATTCACTTAAACAAACTAATTGAACTTTATTTTCCACTTCCCAGTAATTATTTTTAGAAAT
>CAZKNU010000026.1:0-15373 GCA_964554235.1 uncultured Methanosarcinales archaeon
TTAAAAACTAATTATATACTCTAGAAGTGAGAACTAATTACGGAATTATACAATTATTACGACGGAATCAGATCATTATTACTTGCAGTTCGGTGTGTAATAAACAGAAAGCTGCTTTCAGGATTTCTGTGTTTACGCACTTACCGGTTCGTTAGTTCCGGTTTCGTTACCTTCAACTTCTTCAGGCTCTACTTCACCAACTTCTCCAGCTTCGTTTTCTGCAGTTACATTACCTGCAGCTGTTTCCAAAGATTGTTTTATTTCTTTGTATTGCTGGATGAAATCACGCAGAGTTTTTTTAGTTTCAGTTAAGTCGTTACGGACGAAATGCTGTGCATTATGCAAGTTTCGAATAAATTCATCAAAGTCTTCAGTAGTGTTAACTTCTAACCAACGATTTTGAGCAACCGCATAATCTCCCTTAAGTGCTACAATTTGTTCGTCAAATCTATTCAACAGTAATTCTAATCCCTGAACATCTGCGCCTGCTTCTTTTAAAGTATCTATTCTAGACTGCATGCCATTACGAAATTCTTCATGCTTGGCAATCAACTGATTAAGTTTAGCATTAATCATTAAGCCAACCAGTCTTCTTTGCAGTTTTCGAGCTTTATCCGCAATATCCTGCATCTCTTTAATTGCAGTTCGGATTTCTTCTTTAGTGGTTTCTGCAGTGAAAGCAGCTACTTTTTCTTGCACCGGAGATAATTCTGCTCTTAAGCTAGTAACTAAAGCCAAAGCGCCTTCTTGTTCTTCAACTGTTAATCCTGCTATGTTTTCAATGCGGTTAGCCAGTTTGTCCAATGCTCTATTAACGACATCACTGGTTTTCTGCAAATGGTTTTTTACACCTAATTTTAAATCCGATTTTATTTTTTTACATTCTTCAGTTTGAGGATCACACTTTTTAGCATCTTTATCTAATTTAGTCACTTGTTCTCTTTGTTCTTTTTGCACCCGTTTTGCTTCCTGAAAATTTTCTTTTAATTTTGGATATTCTTCCTGAGCATCACGAATTTGCTGTTTAGCTGCTTGCAAACCCTTTTCGGCTTTCTGAGCAACACCAACTAATTTGTCTACCTTACTTTGTTCACTATCCTCTTTATCATTGCTGTCTGTTTCATCATGGTTATTATCACCATTTACTTCATTAGCGAACCTCAAGCCTTTTGTATTATCTGAATCTAAACCTTTCTCAGCTAGAGCAACCGGAATTATACTTAATAAAAATAAAGCTAATACCAATACCGCTCCAAATTTTTTTAGTTTGTTTATCATTTTTTTAACCTCCGCACCGGTCTTAATCCTTTTATGATTTTGATTTTCAATGCGTTATTCAGTATATCAACACTTAACTTTATAAAGATGCTTTTAAGAATATTTTTAATAAAGCTTATTTTAGTAGTTTAAAGCTTTACCAACCTTTATTTTATCTTTTTTTGGCAATTAGGGTTAGATATTCTCTTTTTTTAACAAAATAGCTGTTTTTTATACCTTTTTAGTTAACGATAAGTTTTTAAACAATGAAATTCTCATTTTACTAAACGGGAGGACGAATTGTGCTCAAAAACCACCGCAATGGTGGAATTTCAAGCGTCAAAACCCACTTAAGGTGTTATTGTGGTAAATCTGGTGTTGGTCTGCCGGTTAGTGGTTTTTGACAAAGAAAAATAATCATCTTATACAATGAAAATGCGACTGGAGAATTACTTTAATAAAAAGCAGTTAGTTTTGATATTAATTAGCTTTTTATTTTGTACTTTATTAATTCCTACTTTAGTCAGCGCAGCCACTTTAAAGGGAAGCGTTTACAATTCTAATTTAGATTTAGAAACAGATGTGCTCGTAGAAGTAAATAGTATTCCTCCGCAGAAGTATTTAGCTAAAGAAGGCGATTTCACTTTCGAACTTGCGCCCGGAAAATATTTTCTCACTGCTAAAAAAGACCAAGATTACATTAAAGAAGAAGTAGAAATTATTTCTGAACAAGGGGAATTCGTTTTTGACCTTTTTTTAATCCCTGATTTTGTTGAGGAAGATGAACTGTGGCAGGAAAGCGAAGAAGAGCTTCAAGTTGATTATGTTCCGTCAACAAAAACGTGGTCCTATGTAGTTGCGGCAGTAATTGTAGTTTATGCGCTGATCCGAATTTACAAAGCCAGAAAAAAATATGGCCCATTGAATTTATTCAGGAAGCGAATCGGTGCAGAAGCTAAAAAAACTATGGAAGAGCAGAAAGAAGATTTAGCTAAAGAGCCGGGTTATTTAGATCAAGCGATTGCCATTATCAAGAAACACGACGGAAGAATTACCCAAAAAGAATTAAGGAAAGAAATGCTGTATTTATCTGAAGGAAAAATAAGTTTAATCATAACTGAACTAGAGCACAAAGGCAAAGTAGAGAAAGTAAAGAAAGGCCGGGGCAATGTAATTATTTTAAAATAGGGCGTAATTATAAGTTAAATTCTTTTTTTGTACATCCATTTATCACATTCTATTAAACCTTTGTCTAATGCTCCATCTAGTGCTCTTTTTACTGTTCGTCTATAATACCGGAAAAGAGTTTGCGAAGACCGGCAATCTATTTTGTTGATTTAATATGGTGTGCTACCTTTCCTAAAAATTCTCCAAATTGATAAGCACCATATAATTTTATTCCTGTATCAATTATCTCTGATAGCAGCGGAATTATTTCTTTGTTTTCTATTTCTTTTAGTTCTAATTCTTGACCAACAGCTATTAGTTCTTTTTCTCTAAGAACATTTTTTAAAATATTTTTTATATCTTCATTTGAAAACTCCATTTTAATCCTCCTCTTTCTTAATAGCGGGAATTTCTTTTCCTTCTCGTAATTCAGCTAATCTTTTTTTCCTCTCAGCCATTTGTTTTTCTTGTTCCTCCAACTCCTTGGCTAATTGCTTTTCTTCATCTAATTCCCTCATTATATTTCCGGTTTGCTTTAATATTAAATTCCTCAATTTGAATACATTACCGAGGGGTTCGTTCTTCTCCTCGACCATAACTTCTGCTATAGCCTCTGCAATATTGTAAGTTGCATAGAAAAGAGGATCTCGTGTTGCTGGAAAGGCAGGGAAGTCGGTATTTGTAAATACTTCAATACCCTTTTCTTCGCTAAGTATCTTATCCTTTAGCAGATTTGGATCGCCAAGAGATTTAAAGTCGTGTGAGAATTTAAATTTTTTACCATTAATAGTAAGCACATACTTAATTTTTCTGTGAGTTTTCTTTGGCGTCCGTTCTTTCTCAGTCTCCGGCTCTTCATATTCTTGGATTACGGGAATTTCTGCTTGTTCCCTTTTTTCAACTTCTATCTCTCCCCAAGATTTTATTTCTCCCTCTTGACCAGTTACTTGTTCATCAACAGCATTAGGCAGGGCATACTCTTTTAACTCCTGAGTTTTCTTTATTGCTTTAGCAATATTCTCCATCTGGACTTCCATTTTCTCTTCAAGTCTTTTATCAACAATTTTAGATTTTGTATAACTCCTTGCTTTAGCTAAGAAAGGCTTCATGAATTCAGTCATAGCTTCTACCATAACTTTGTAAGCTTGTGATTCTTTAATCCATTCTCTTTTATTATGAGTTACAGGTATATGGTTTAGATGTAATTCGCCCACTATCTGTCTAACTTCTGGGTGGGGGTTAAAACCAATTTTATCGTATTGAGAAATTAGTCTTCCGTGCCTAAATGTGTTAAATCCATAATAGTCTGATTCACCACGTTTTAACAATCCCCTCCACCCTTTTATTTTATTACCATCCGAAAGAGTTAATTCAAATTCTTCTTTGCCATCAGATGTTAAATCTAAAGGCGCAGGCTTACACCACAAAGTATTAACTTTGATTCTAATTAATCCATTTTCTATATATGGTGCAAATCTTATACCAAGATCCTCTTTTATACTGGTTGCTAAATTTGCATAATACTTTATTTTTAGATTTTCAATCAGAACAGTTGTACCCGACTCTTCCATGCTTGAACCCTTTTTTATATGCATAGGATGTTTCGCCCAATTGCCTTTTTTTAACCATTCCTCTTCATCAAATTTTAGGGCGTATTCATTTTCATCTCTTAATGTTGTAGTTATAATGGAAAATGTTTTTCCCAAGCTTTGCGCAGCAGTTTTAAGTCCTAAACCAAACTCACCAAGTTGATTTTTCTTTTCAGAATAAGCAAGCTTTAAGCATTTGGAGGCCTGTTCCTCATTCATTCCTTTACCATCATCAACTATTTCAATGTAATCTGGTTTCATGGTCACATGTATAGTTAATATCTTATCCGAAAACCTTGCATCAACAGCGTTGTCAATTAATTCTGAAATAGCTTGACTGATAGAATACCCAGCTTGTCCAATTTTTGGCATTAAGCTCTTATCGGGAGTTATATCGATTTCTTTTATTTGTATGTTGTCCATTTTATTACCTCCATTAGTAATCGTGCGATATTTTAAGAGAGAATAACGACGCACTATATAAATGTTTCTTTTTCGAACGAATTATAGATAAAACGAAAATATTATAATGTATGCTAGAATATATATTTGGCAGTATACATTAAATAGCCTGATTCTTACTACTTTTATGTTGGTGTGCCTTTGACTATTATCATTGATGTGTCATTTTGCCCATTCGATTGGACGATGGTATGCTCCTGCGCCATAACTCTCTTTAACCTTTGGCTTCGTCGGTACACGATTTTAACAATGATTGTGTATATTTTGCTCATCTTTGTGGTATAGTGAAGGCAGTAGTATTCAAACATTATAACTGCCCGAACTATATTAGAAAGTAAAAAATAATGTTTGGTTATTTTTTGCTTTCTCTATAAAGGTCTAAGAAAATTAATTTATTTTCTTCTTTAAGATAAGCATAGGACAAACGAAAAGAACCAATATAAACTTCTCTGGTCCCCTTTCGCGCATAACGCATCGGTTTTCCTGCTTCCGGAGTCTCAATAATTTTTTTGATTTGTTTCTTTATTCTTTCTTCATCGGCATTATTCTTAACTTTGCGAAGAAGAGAAAAAAAAGTTGGAGAGTATCCTATAGTTAACATTTTTCAAGTTCTTGTAAGAATTTATCAGCAGGCAGGGATTTAAATTCTCCTCGCCCATAACTTTTCCAGGCTTTTTCAGTTCTTCTGGCAAATTTTAAATCTTTGGCAATATTTTCATCAAAATCAGCGAGGCTTTTAAGAATAAGTTGTTTTCCCGCTTTGATTATAATAAATTTTTCACCCTCACGGAAATCTGTTCTCATCTCTTGAGGAATGACAATTTGCCCTTTTGAACTCATTTTAGTTATGCTCAAAGACGGTTTGTCTTTGGCACACAAAAAATCAATTCGATTTTTTCGTGTTTCTAATTCAGCCATTTAATATCACTTAGTAAGATTAATCTTACTTATTTATAAATATTTTGGTTAAAATTGTAAAATAATTTTAAAATAGAGTTAAAGATAAATTTATAACTCCTTGCTTAAATTAATCTTTTTATGCATCCCCTTAACAGATTTAATGATAAATTGGTTTTAGACCAGAAAATAAAAGAAGTAAGCAGCGGCTCTGCGCTTGCTCCTCAGCAGTTTTTAGAAGCAGAGCTGAGAAGGTCATTAAATACGACTATGGTCATGTTTCCTGGCATTGATTTTAGTGATGTTAGTCTTACTATTTACAAACAGCATTTGGAAGAAGAATACGCCTGTTATTTTACTCCTGAAGCCTTTCTGCCGGAATTAAATGAAAAAAGAACTAATTGGTGGCAGATGATTTATGCTGGCTGCAATGCCCAAATCGAACATTTTTTAGTAAAAAATAAATTGGGTGAAGCTTTAGAAAAATTAGGGTTTAGCGATGAAATAAATCCGGTTAAAAAAATTCCTAAATCCGAATTAACTGAACCACTTAGAAAATATCTTCAAGGCATTGGTTATTTATTTCCTGCTGGAGAGGATCTGTTAGTTCATCCTAATTTGCTTTATGCTCAATTAGGCCACAATCGTGGCGGTGATTCCCCCTTCTTGACGCGGGATTTGATAAGATGTCCTTACCACGCTTGTAATTATGACGACTGGTGGGATGAGTTAAAAGAAGAAGAAATGTGGGACTACTGGAAAGATTTAGCTTGTTTAGCGGCTACGGATTATCCAACGCATAAACTTTACCGCCCCGAGAACTTTCACGGTAAAAAAGACGAAATCAATCAAAAATGTTTGGAATTGGGGCGGAAATTAGTTCCGGCCAGATATTTAGAATTACAGCCGAGGATGGAGCCGTTTGAGTGGATTTTAGGATAACCACTTTTATTTAACACAACTTGAAAATATAACTACCCAAAGGTTTATATACTCCTTGTATATTCGGGATATAGGTGAGATATATGGTACAAGCAATGGTAAACATTTCGGAAAACGCAAATCAAATCTTAAATATTGTAAAAGCTAGATATAATCTTAAGGATAAGTCTGAAGCAATCGAAAGAGTCGTCCTGGATTTTGGTGGAAATATATTAGAACCTGAATTAAGGCCCGAATTTGTAGCAAAACTACACAGAATTAAGAAAGAGAAGGGAATTCGTTTCAACAATATTGAAGAATTGAAAAGACATATAGAAAATGCGTGAGTTTGAAATTAAGCTAGAACTGGATAAGAAACTTATTAAATTATCTAAGAAAGATAAAAACAGATATGGGGCAGTAATGAGCAAGATTAACGAAGTTCTTAGTTCTGGTGATATTGAACATTATAAAAATTTGAGATATGATCTGAAAGACTCTAAACGAGTTCATATTGGTCATTTTGTGTTAGTCTTCAGTTATGATAAAACTAGAGATTTTGTGTCATTTGAAGATTATGATCATCATGACAATATTTATTTGAAATAAATTGAAAATCCATTCTAATTTTTAGAATTTTTGAAAATTAAATATGGCCTTTTACGGGTTCAATCATTTAAAGTTTAGGCAACAGAACCATTTTCAGCCATAATGTTTTTAAATGAATCGTAATTACTTTAAGAGCAATGAAATTCCCAAACTATGCGCCGCAGGAAATTGAACCGCAGATACTTGATTTCTGGCAGAAACATAAAATCGTTGAACAATTAAGGAAGAAGAACCAGAAAGGCAAAAAGTTTTATTTTCTGCAAGGGCCGCCCTATACTTCCGGCCGGGTTCATTTGGGAACAACCTGGAATACTGTTCTTAAAGATATGGCTTTAAGATACAAGCGCAGCCAAGGATTTGATGTCTGGGATAGAAATGGTTATGATGTTCACGGCCTGCCTACTGAGCACAAAGTCATGGCCAAATATAATTTAAAAACCAAAGAAGACATTGAAAAATTTGGGGTTGAAAAATTCGTTAAGGAATGCATTAAGTTTTCTTTAGAAATGGGCGATTTGATGACCAAGGATTTCTTAAGGATGGGCTGCACCTTAGATTATTCTGATTCTTACCTGGCGCTTAAGAATGAGTACATGGAAAGCGAGTGGTGGATGGTCAAGCAGGCCTGGAAGAAAAACCGGTTATATTTGGGAGAAAAAGTAATGACCTGGTGCGCTAATTGTGAAACGGCGCTGGCAAAACACGAATGTGAATACCAAAATGTAACGGAAAATTCTATTTTTTTAAAATTTAAAATTAAAGATACCAAAAACGAATATTTAGTCATTTGGACTACCACGCCTTGGACGATCCCTTATAACTTAGGAGTTATGGTAAACCCGGAATTAGACTATGTTAAAGCCAAAGTTGATGATGAAATCTGGGTTCTAGGAAAAAGTTTAGCTGCACCGTTTGTCTGTTCCGTTTTAAACAAGCAATTAAAAATTATCAAAGAATTTAAAGGGGAAGAATTGTTAGGCACAGAATATATTCATCCTTTTGCTGAGCAAGTTCCGCAGTATAAAGAGCTAAAGAAAAAACATCCGCGAGTGCATACCGTAGTTCTTTCTAAAGAATACGTTGATTTTACCGCCGGAACGGGGTTAGTGCATACTGCTCCTGGCTGCGGCCCGGAAGATTACGAAGTTGGACAAGAATATAATATCCCCCCCTTTAATACGCTTAGTCCGCAGGGAGAATTAATGGGCCTGCCTGCTTTTGCCGGCCGGATTGCTAAAAAAGATGATGCCCTGTTCGTAAAAGATTTGAAAGAAAACGGCTCATTAGTTGCAACCGTTGATGTTGAACACGATTATCCACATTGCTGGAGATGCCATCAAGGAGTAGTCTTTAGGACGACTAAGCAATGGTTCTTTAAAATTGAAGATCTTAAGGATGAAATGATCAGAAAAAACCAATCTGTTCAATGGATTCCTAAGACGCAGGCCTTTGATTCCTGGACTGCACATTTAAGAGATAATTCTATTACTCGGCAAAGGTATTGGGGAACTCCCGTGCCCATTTGGAAATGCAATCTCTGTGAAGAGATTGAAGTATTTGGGTTAATTAAAGAATTAAAAGAGAGAGCCGGAAAAGGCAAAGTTCCTAAAGATATTCACCGCCCCTGGATTGATAAAGTCACTTGGAAATGCAAATGCGGAAAAGGGACCATGGCCAGGATTCCCGACATTTTAGATGTGTGGATTGATGCCGGAACCGCTTCCTGGAGCTGCCTGTATTATCCCCAAAAGAAGGAATATCTTAAACGCTATTTCCCTGCTGATTTCATTTTGGAAGCTACCGAGCAGGTAAGGCTATGGTTTAGCATGCTCTCCATCTGTTCGCAATTAGCTTTTGATGATAATTGTTATCAAAATGTATACATGCATGGAATGCTTAATGACATTGACGGCAAGAAAATGAGCAAGAGTTTAGGAAATATTATTTCTCCCTACGAGCTTATTGATAAAAATGGCGCAGACGGATTGAGATATTATATGTGCCAAACTAATGCAGGTAAAGATATTAATTTTAGTTGGGACGAATTTAAAATCAAAGCTAGAAATTTACACATTTTATGGAATATTCATAAACTGCTGATAAATTTAGCCAAAGAAAATAAATTAAATCCATTTAATCTTAATACCCAAGCTATTGAAAATGTTTTAGACAGTGAAGAAAAATATATTTTTTCCAAACTTCATTCTACTATTAAGAAAGTTACTGAACTCTTTGACAGTTATCATTTAGATGAAACTATTTTGCCTCTGGAAGAACTATATTTGGAATTAAGCCGAACTTATATTCAGATGGTAAGAGATAAAAGTTCTTTAGGAAGCGAGCAGGATAAAGAAGTTTGTTTATACACCATCGCCCAAGTTTTAATGGGCTTTTTGAAAATGTTTAACATTGTTGCTCCTTTTATTTCTGAAGCAATTTACCAAAATTTAAAAACTGAGTTTAAGCTGAAAGAAGAGAGCATTATTCATTATGCTTTCCCTAAATTTAATGAAAAAAAAATTAATGTTGAATTAGAAAATGAAATGGAGATTGCTAAAAATGTTATCCAATCTGCTTTAAATGCACGGGAAAAAGCAAAATTAGGGTTGCGCTGGCCGATTAAAGAAATCGTTATCGTAAGCAGAAACAAAGAAGTAATCGAAGCCGGTGAAAAATTAAGAGGAATTATTTTAAAACAAACTAATGCCAAATCTATCAGCATTTTAGAAAGTTTACCTGGTGTAAAAATTAAAGTTAAAGCCGATTTTGGAAAAATCGGACCTGTCTACGGAAATTTAACCAGTAAAATAATTGCTAAACTAACTATCGACAGCCCCGAGACTATTTTAGGACATGTTGAAAAAGAGAATTATTACCAATTTAATATTGATCGACAAGAAATAAGAATAGTTAAAGACATGCTGATTATTGAAAGAGATGTTCCAGAAAATTATCGAGAAGCAGAATTTAAAAATGGCTTAGTTTATGTCTCTGTAGAAAGAAATGAAGAATTAGAAGCAGAAGGTTTTGCTCGTGAATTGATGAGAAATGTTCAAAGTTTGCGTAAAGATGCCGGATTACAGAAATTAGACGACATTAATTTATTTTTACAGGTTAGTAAAAGAATGAAAAACGGATTAGAAAAGTTTGAAATGGAAATTAAAGAAAAAGTTGGCGCCCAGAAATTAGAATTCTCTCTTATCGAACCAAAGAAAAAATATGCAGTTAACCAGGAATTTAAGGTTAAAGAGGAAAAATTTGCGGTTTGGTTTGATAAAGTCAAGTAAAACAATTAAATACTTTTAGAGCAGTTTATTTTCTTTAGTGGCGTTATAAAAACCATTTAAAAGTCGCCTTGGCCGGCACCTTCACCTTTTTCTAGTAGTCTATCTAAAGAAAAAGTAACTTAATTTTTGTAAATAGAATTGCTCGGTGCCCTCTTGGCCTAGGCGGCGACTTTTTCCACTGGCCTTTTTAGTAGAAATCTTTATATAACTTAATATATTGTTTTTAAGATATGGCTGAGGAAGGTTTACCAAAAATAACTTTAAAGTATGACGGCTTATTTGATTTTGAAGGTTTATATGCCGCCATTACCGATTGGGCTAAAAATTACGGGTTCTTGTGGCATGAATCTGACTATAAGCATAAAGTTCCTTCTCCTAATGGTGCCGAGCAGGAGATGAAATGGGTTATTGAAAAAAAAGTTACTGATTATATTGAATATCAAATCACTTTTGACGTCCATATTTGGGATATGCAGGAACTGGAAATAGAACAGGATGGGCAAAAAAAACCAGTTCTTAAAGGCCGGATATACATAATCATCAAAGGCAAGATGGTTTATGACTGGCAGAAAAAGTTTGCTGGCAGCAAGTTTGCCGAGAAACTAGGTGATTGGTATAATAAAATCATGCAGCGGGATATTGAATCTAAATTAGACCCCTTGTATTACCGAATGTGGAATTTGCATGCAGTTATCCGAAAATATTTTGACATGCAGGCTAAGAAATATGCCTATAAAGGTTATTTAGGAGAAAATTAAATATTTTAGGAGAAAGTTAAACAATATACTTTAAAAAATTAAATGCAGGAAAAATCTTGCGAACAAGGAAGTTTTACAACTTAAAGTTAACCAATTGGATTTTCTAAGCTAAACTCCCATCCGTTTTCGCCTTTCTCCTGCAATGATTAAAAAGATAAATAAATATATATTTCTTTCTTACCACTGGTAGTTAGTAAGTTATGATAATAACCAAGCCATAATAATACAAATAACGCTAATAATAATAATAATAATTTAAAGAATAAATTCAAAGGATAAATAAAAGAAACAAAATCATTTTTTAACTTTATACATCTTTCCGTGACCCGGAATTATCCAATCGGCTAATTCTAAAATTTTTTTCCTACTTTCTTTCAACTTTTCTTTATCGCTGGCATAAGAATCTTCTGCAGGAAAATTTTCTTTCCAGAAAACATCACCAACAATAGCAATAATACCCTGTTCGGTTTTTACCAAAAGGCTTATGCCGTCGTAATTATGTCCGGGGGTTTTGATAATTTTTATATCTTTTGTAAATTGTTTTTTCCAATCCTCGACTATATTTTTATCCCACAACCCCCAATATTCTAATGTTTTTGCTGTTGGGAACATACCTATATTTCTATAATGGTCGATATGAGAATGAGTTATACAAACAATATTTACGTCGTTTATTTTTAACCCTTCTTGTCTTAATTTATCGATAAGTATACCCTGGTCTTCTAACACTCCCGGGTCTACTACCATAACAATATCTTTATCTATCACTAAAGTAATCGTTGAACAGGTTTTTTCTTCACCAGCGTATTTTGTATCTGCTGTGGTATATCCTTCAACTAAAATTTTTACTTCAGCCATAATAATACGTTAAGAATAAATGTTTATTAATCTTTCTTTTTCATAGAGGTAAGTCTTGCTAACCATTAATTAAAAGTTTAGTAAAAAATATGCACCGGCTGGGACTTTCGTGCAGCAATTTTTTTGCTTGGTGGGCTTTAGCCCGCCGAACTTGCCCAGATTGCTGGCTTTCGAACCCAGATGGCCGGCTCACTTCTGTTAGGAAATGGAAGGCCGGGATACTAGCCATTATACTACCGGTGCTTAAGTAAGCAGATTTTAGCTTTACTTTATAAAATTTACTTTATTGATAAGCCCCTAGGTTAATTTTATTGGTTAGATTTCCGATATCTTTTTAAATCAAATTTATTTCTAGATAGCATGGCTGAATTAACCGGACAAAAATGTCCTTTTTGTGATGCAGATAAACTTACTTTGCGGGAAGAAGTAGTAGATATCCCTCATTTTGGGCGGGTATTTGTTCTTTCGATGGACTGTAGTTCTTGCCACTATCGTAAATCAGATCTTGAACCAGCAGAACAAAAAGAACCTTGCAAATATACTTTAGAAATTAGTTCGGAAGAAGACTTGAACATTAAAATCATTAAATCCGGAAGCGCGACCGTGAAAATTCCGCACATCATGACGATTGAACCAGGTCCGGCAGCTAATGGTTATATTACTAATGTAGAAGGTTTTCTGGAACGGATCAAAAGCAAAATTGTTTCTGCCGCGGAAGCCGAAGACGATCCGGCAGCTAAGAAAAAAGCTAAGAATATGCTTATGAAGTTGGGTAAGGTTTTAGTCGGCAGAGAAAAATTAAAAATCATTATTGAAGATCCCTTGGGCTTCAGTGCCATTATTTCTGACAAAGCCCAAAAGAGCAAACTTTAGTTTGCATCATTTGGGATTTAGAAAATGCAAATTCTTTTTTGTAAAGCTCAGAAGAGCAAACTTTAGTTTGATCTAAAAACTCATCGTTTATCGTTATCAAACGTTTCATAACCTATAGTCATTCCACAGGAGCCCGTTAACCAATATCCTGTGGGCCTGCAATGTAAATCCACTATTTCACGTCCACACCGCCCACCTAAGCGAGCAACGGTTTCTCCTTTTTCGTTTACAATAAACTTTATAATTGCTCCAACAACGTGATAGCCAGTATCTTTTTCTTTTTTGTATATTTTTGGACCAATTACTCCCCTAAGAGAACAATCAGTATTCGTTCCATTTTTTGGCTTGCCCAATATTTCTAGAAGTTTTTCTAATTTTTGGCTTTTGTTGGAATAATGTTCACTCATTTATTTAACTAAACTAATAGTTGTTTATATAATTTATTATTTTTTAATAGGAGTAATAAAGTTTATAAACAATTGGTTTTTAAAACTAAAAATGATTAATACTTTCAAACCGGAACTAATTTCTGAATTTCTTGGCTCATATTATTGTGCGCCTTTTTGGGCCGCTGGTGCGGCTAAATTGAGTCATTGTGCATATAAATCTTATAAAGAACTTATAGAAGGTCGATCAACTTTCTTATCTGCTCTCGGTTGGTCCGCAGCTTGCGGGTATCCTCTCGGCATGACTATTCGGTGCATTGCTGACGGTTTGGAAAAATTATTATAAATTTATATTATTATGGGTTTATACTTATAAGACTTATTAAAAGATTATAAATTAAAGTAAGTCGGTTTTGTCTTTACCCTCTTTATTATTTGCGTGCTTAAACACTTGCGACAAATCAATCATATATTTCCCTTCTTCCAATTTTATGATTAAAGGGTCTTTCTTAAATAAATGAACCAAATCCAACTCATATTTTCCCGGTTTTAAAACTCGGATAGCTTCAATGTCTAAAACTACGGGTTTATCAGGTTCTTCTTTAATGTGCAGAATTTCTCCAATGTCTTTTTCTATATTTTCTTTGTCTTCCGGAGTTAAATTGGTCAGCAATTGTTTGCCGCTTTCAATATCCATCTTTTTAATGTAGAAAAAAAGCCTAGCTCCACAGCTGCAGCCTTTAAGAATTTCTTCAGCTCCATCTTTATAAAAAGTACTGCAACGGACACATTGGTGTGGCATAGTAAATTTTTAATGATTTATGCTTTTTATTTGTTTCTATTAAACAACATATACTTTTTATTAAACGGGATTAGGACTCAACAATTATTTTAACTATCCGGGCTGGAGGTGTTTAGTACTTCCTTTTTTCCTTTTCCGATACCTTTTGCTTTCTTCTTTAGTAAATAATTCGATTCGGTCCGGATCATTCTCAATCTTTTTAACAATGGAAGCCGGCCCAATAATGGTTAAACCTTGCCTATCTCCCAGTAGAATTGTAGCAAAAGCACCTTTAAGTTTTTGCATAGCATCCTGCTTATCTTTATCAGGATAAACTACACTTAATTCAATGCCCTTAAATTGAGGAGTAATTTCTTCCATGGTTATTTCAATTAAATCCGCTTCTTCTTGTTTCCTTAAGCGGCCTTCCATGATGACTATTTTTTCTTCTTTAACTATTTTAATCAGTTTATTAACCCGTTTAGCGGAAGAAAGATTTTCAATTTCAGTATAAGGAACAAACTTAAACGTAACCATTTCTTTTAATAACCTCTTTTGCTTACCTTTGGGAAATCTTTATAGTTTTTAAATGTTTATTTTTTGATATCTATTTTGCTAACTTAAACAACTGCTCATAAAATTCTTCAATATTTTTTCCGTATTTTGCCGATATGCCTATAACTTCATATTGTGGGAAAGCCGCTTTTACTGCGTCTAAACTGGCTTTTTTTAAGTCTACTTTATTTGCAGCAATCAGCACAGGAATTTTTCGGGCCTGTAAATTACCAATGATAGTTATATTTACCTGAGAATAAGGGTCTTTAGTACCGTCTAAAACGACTACCACTGAATCCATGTCATCTAACCATTTAATGGATTCAATAACCCCTTTAGTTGCTTCTTTAGCTCTCTTTTTTGCTTCTACTTTTTTTAGGCCCTTTTTAATAAAATCTTCATAATCAACCCTAGTAGCAATTCCTGGGGTGTCTACAAGTGAAAAAGTTAATTCTTTGCCTTTTTTATTTTTAATGCTTACCTGCTCTTTAATTTTAATTTCTCGGGTTTCGTGGGCTATATGCGACACGGTAGACATTTCTTCACCCAGCCAATCCTGGCAGATGCGGTTAGCTAAAGTTGATTTACCTCCATTTGGTGGGCCATATAAACCCAATTTAACGTGGCTCTTTTGACTAAATGGATTAAATGAGAATCTTTTTAATAAGTTCCTTAAAAATGATCTTACCATCTTTTTAACACCCCGAACCTTAGGATTTTGTTATAATTATTAAAGTTTTTGGTGGTTGGGTGGTTATTAGACTTATTCCGGTTTGGGTTTAATACAAGGAAAAAGAAAACTATCTTTTTCCTGTACAGAAAATAAGTAGTTTCTTATTTTCTTGTACCCGCAGCTCTTGCCGTTAGGCAAGTCACGAACGTAGTGACTTGATGCTGTGATAGGGAGCTTCATCTCCGAGCAGGGGCACAATTCAATTTCTGAGTGATTTCCGCTTTTTTGGTGATTTTCACG
>CAZKNU010000027.1:0-15337 GCA_964554235.1 uncultured Methanosarcinales archaeon
TATTTAATTTTTATTATTATTTAATTTTTATTATTATTTAATTTTTATTATTATTATTATTATTATTATTATTATTATTATTATTTAAAAATAAAAAGACCAAGAATAGTCATAAAACAAGAAAATGAATAAATTATTTGTTTGCATAGCAAACACTGAAAACCCGCGGTTTTCATTTTCAGCCATAAATAAATAATTTCATACTTTATTTACGAAAACAAAAAGAAAAAAACATTCTATTTTTATTATTAGCTTTATTCACCTTTGTAAGTACATCCAGTTAACTCAGCTAAGGTTGGCAGAGAAACAAAGCCTTCCCATTGCCGCTTTAGCAAGGTTGAGTAACCCCCCGGATATTCTGCTGTTGGCAAAAGATCAACTTTAATAATGTTTATTGCAGGAAGCATCAATACACCAACATCTCTTGCTCTATACTTGCTTTCGTCGTCAAAGAAAGGATCGATATAAACACCTGCATCAATCAATTTTTTTATCCCTTCTATGCCGATTTCATCACGCTCTTGTTCGCATTCGCCGCACTTTGCCGCACCCATCATTACTATTCCGGTTCGAATGTCAAGGCCGCAACCAACTGGATGTTCAACTTCATACGCCTGTAATTCCTTGTTCTTTTTAATAATACAATCAACCAATTCCATGACTTCAGGAGAAGTATGGGTCTTAATTGAATCTACCCCTTTGGGGTATCCGCTAGTATTTCCTCCAGTTCCGGTTGATCCGCCTGCACCGGCGCCATTGCCACCAACCGAAGTAGTTCCGCCGACATCATAACCGCCAGCACCATTACCACCAGCACCATTACCACCAGCACCAGGAACATATCTGTAATTCCCATCGTCTTCTGAACAGCCGCAATATAACAGCGCTGAAGCTCCAATTAACATTGTTGCTAAAGTTTGCCTCATTTTTCATCCCCCGCTTTTACTCATTTAAAAAAATAAAAAAATAAAAAGCTTATTTCTGGTAAACGTTCCCTTTAAATTCCAGTCCCAATTGTTGTTCTAAGCTTTCTTTTTCTTCCCCAGAAACAGTTTTATACCCAAGCGGATTGCCTCTCTTTAAAGATTCAACATAACTTTTATACTGAGAAGGCTCTGGTTCCGAAGCGCCCGTGGGCAAACATTCCGGAGCAAACATGTTAGCAAAAGCCACCGGCGAAGTTACCCCTTCCACTTTATACTGCACTAAACCCTCTCTTTTTTTAGGAGTGCCATCGTTAAGAAGGTCTTCGAATACTTTGTTATTTGAAGGAACGTACCAAACGCCAAGAGTCCAACAAGTATCCATACTTTTATTATCTAATTCACAGTCAACATACATTCCCTTGTCGAACAGTTTTTGCATGGCTTCTAAGCCCCACTCTTTACGTTCAACTGCACAAAAGCCGCACCATTCAGTGCCAACGACATACAGTCCAACTCTGGTTTCTTCAGTTCCAGTTTTAATTTTAGCATCATATTTAACTAAACAATCAACAATTTTCATAGTCTCAGGAGAACTGGGCGGCAAATTTTCCGTTTCAAAATAAGGCGGATAATTCCCGGCAACACTTCCTCCGCTGCCCCCTGCGCCTGCGCCATTGCCACCGACTGAAGTAGCCCCACCTGCGCCGCCAACTGAAGTGGCGCCAGCCGCGCCGCCGCTATTTGCTGTGGCCGTTTTTACTGTGGTATTAGAATCTTCAGAACAACCACCGACTAAATATGTCCCTGCTCCTAATGCTCCCACTAACATTCCTGCTAATAAATTCCCATTATATCTCATTTTATTTATACCCCCAATTTTATTATAACTTTATTTTAAACATCTACAAAAACAAATGCAAACTTAATTAATATATAAGCATTATTGAACCACAGGAGTAAAATATAGGGACATATATTTATAAATATATAAAATAAATAAAAATATAAAAAACATAAAAATAATGCTTAAATAGAAAGCTCAGCCGGATTTATTCTAGAAAAGTAAACGGAATTAAAAGTTTATTTGATGGTGATTGATTAGAAATTTATATTAAATTCAGGATTTACTTTTTTTTCTTCTGCAGCTTTCTTACCGGATTTTTAATATCTTTTAAATCCTTTTGAACGAATTGAATTTCCCGTTCCGCTTTCCTATTAACCTGGTGATCATATTTTGCATCAATCCGGTCACGTTCCGCCTACCTATTCCGGGACATTAAGATTATCGGCGCCTGAATTGCCGCTAAGCTAGAAAGCATTAAATTAGGAAGGGTAAAAGGAAACGGATCTATCGGACCGGCGCCTTTGTTGATTAAATACCAACCATTAAGAGAAACCCAGCCGGCGATAACGGCAAGGAATATGAAAATAAAAATCCAACTTCCCCCAAACCGAGCGAGAGCATCGGAAGCTTTCTGCCCAAAAGTCAGTTCCTGCTTAAACAAAGGGTGCTTAGAAAGGTTAATTCGATTACTAAAAATATATTTATTCTGCTCTTTTTCCTCTTTTTTACCACGACTTAAATAGATATATTGCAGTTTATATATTTTATGGTGGGGCTTACCTTTTCAGCCCTAGCTTCTTAATTTTCCGATGTAAAGTTTCCACCCTAATGCACATTTTCTCAGCAGTCCGGGCAACATTCCCGCCTAATTCTTTTAAAGATTTAGATAAAAACTGCTTTTCAAATTCCTGCTCCGCTTCTTTCCAGGTCAAATGCTGGTGCGGCAAGATTCGGGCAATATTTCGCGATAATTGGGGAACTTCTTCATATATTTTTTCCATTTTCTGCGGCTGAATAATTTCTTTATATTCTACCAAAGCGGACCGAATAACCTGATCAACCATTTTTTCCTGTTGGCTTTCGGGAAAATGCTCCTGGCCGCGAATAATTTCTAAATCAATATTGGTTTCTTTAACGACGCGGTGAATGCTTCTTCGGTCTAAACCCAACTTTCTTGCCAGTTGGGAAATGTTCCCTCTATGCAACCGCAATTCATTCCGAAGAAATTCTTTTTTAAACTTTTTTTTTGCTTCCTGAAAAGGCAGACCGGGCGAGATATAAATAGACAGGGAAGAATTTTTTAATTTATCCGCAATATTGGATTCCACTTTAGGGATGGTTATCCCCCAACTTTTCTCCATAGTTTCTTCCAATAAGCTGAATACTCTTTCTCGAAGAGTATCTTCAAGATCTTTTTTAAATTTCATTTTTATAATTTGTTGTTCTTTTATTATTAATTTACGGTTTAATTTATTTAAGCGATCCCACCCTTAATAAAGTGCCTACTGGAAAACCGTATAAGAAAATTAAAGAAACCAGAATCAAACGGAATGAAAGATTGTGATTTAAAAAATAAGGTAATAGAAAAATGAAATAATGCAGACAGTAATATCTTCGGTATTTTTTATTTTTGAGTTTAAGATCAAAAAAGAATAAAGCTGCTGCTGATAAAGTAAAAAATAAAAGTAGATAAAATTGCTGGCTTTGCAAGAAAGAAAATAGTATTATTCCTGAAATAATTACAAATAAAGATTGCTTAAATAAAATAAAATATTTTTTTCCTGAAACCAGCTCTTCCGGTGCAATAAAAGATAAAATAATCCCTAACAATAACCCGGTTAAGGAAAATAAAGGCAATAATAATTCATTAATTGGTTCCATTTTTGTTCTGCTTGCAACTATTTTTTTACAGCCCCCTTATTACACTTGTTTAAGTTCTTCTTTAAACTTTTTTAAGAAAGTTTCCCAATCCGGTTCTTTAATTACTGCCCCGCAAGCATTGGGATGCCCGCCGCCACTGCCATTAATGCCGATTAAAGCTTTTTCTAAACATCCGGCAATAGGAAATTGCGCCCGCAGACTGCATTTTACTTCTCCGGATTTATTCCGGGCAATTATAATAACTTTCTTAGGATATGTTGAAGTTAGTTCATTCGCTAAATTAGCCGTAAAAGACCACTGATCGGAATCATACATAAACAAAAGCAGTTTGCTTCCGCTGGCTTTTTTCTTAGCTAACTTTAAAACAGCTTCATATTTATTATTAATTTTTTCAAAACGATGGTACAAAAACTTTCCCGCTGACGTTTCCTGATTAAAAATTTCTTTAGGTGATTTAATCCTGGAAAGAATCTTTATCGATTTTCTAACTTCCGAATTAGGACCTTTCTGCATAAAAAAGAACAGCTTGACTAATTTGCCTACCGGTTGTTTAAAGATCGTTGTGGATAAATCGCTTTTTTCCGGCAGCAGTTCCGGATACATCTGGACAAACTTATCTATAAAGTCAGGCATATACCAATCAGCTAAACATCCGGCAGCAGCAATCCATAAATCTTCTTTATTATCAGAAACTTGATAGGCCATTCTGGTTACGGGAAGGTAATCGTCCGGTTTTTTTATCCGGGGATTAAAATAATGAACATTTTTAAGTTCTTGGGGCTGATGATGGTCAATCCAGAATATGGGCCGATTAGCCTTATCCACAAATTCTTGGTCCATTAAAGGAAGATCTAAAACAAAGATTTTATCTGGATTGAGTTCTTCCACTTTTCTTATAAATTGAACATCAATCCTAGAGGTAGTAGCTACCCGAATCCCTTTTCCTTCCCGGTTAATTCGGTAGAGTAACAGGAAAGAAGCTAGCCCATCTCCATCGGCATCAAAGAGAAACAAGGGGTTAGCAGCCGTTTTCAATTCTTCCCTTAAAAACTCGATTTGTTTAGTGGTAAGCATTCCCCGTTAAGAATGACTGGGTAGTTTAAAAAGGTTGGGGTGGGGAAAAGCGGGGAAGAAGGCAGGGCAAGAAAGTGCGTTTCTAAAAAATATTTTTATTAATCAACTTATTTTTTAACTTATTTTTCAACTTTATCAATCATCCCTTTAATCACATCAAAGCCTTTCTGCCAGAAGGCTTCAGAAGCAATATCTGCCCCAACCGCTTCAGTTATTTCCAACGGCGATTCGCTGCCTCCTTTAGATAACAAAGCAATTATTTTAGGAGTAAATTGTTTACCTTTTTCTTTATACATTTCATATAAAGCCAAAGTCAAGAGATTGCCAAAAGCATAAGCATAACAGTAAAAGGGAGTATGAAAAATATGGGGGATATAACACCATTCATTAGCAAAAATATCATCAACTTTAACTTTTGGACCTAATTGCTGGCGCAAATCGGCTAAATAAACCTTGCTCATTTCTTCAATGGTTTTTCCTTCTTCCATCATTTGGTGTGCTTTAATTTCAAAATTAACAAATCCGGCCTGGCGGATAATAGATGCATAAATTTCATCTAACTTAACATAAAGCAATTCCTTAGCTTTAGAAGGATATTTTTCCTGCAGGCGTTCGGAGAGCAGCATTTCTGAAAAAATAGAAGCAGTTTCTGCTAAAGGTAATGCGGCTTGAGAAGTAAATTCCGTTTGCTGTTTAGCTAAATTATGATGAACCCCATGCCCTAATTCATGCGCTAAAGTAGAAACGTCTCTTAAGGTACCTGCATAATTTAACAGAACATAAGGATTAAGCTGGGCAGTTACACTACAACAAAATGCCCCAGTAGATTTATTTTTTTGTAAACAAGAATGAACTCTTTTTTTATTAATTATGTTTAGGGCCTCTTGATAAAATTCGGGAGAAAATTCTCTAAAAGTGTCTAAAACTAATTTTACCGCGCCATCATAAGAAAGTTTCTGTTCTTCTTTTTTTTGTAAAGGCGCATACAAATCAAACCGGCGCATTTGTTTTAACCCCAGTTTTTTTCTTTTTATTTCAAAAAAACGATGAAACAAGGGTTGGTTTTTTTCACATACTTTTAACAAAGAGGCCACGGCCTTATCAGGAATATTATTAGCAATATTTCGAACATTAAGCGGACTTTTATATCCTCTTAAGCCAATTGATTCTTCTCTCCAGTTGTTGATAATATTTTTATAAATTTCGCCGATTACATCACGATGCTGTAGATATCTTGCTAATAAAACTTTATACGCTGCTTCTCTTTTTTTAGAAGAGGGATTGCGGGCATAAACTAGCAATGCGTCCTGAGTCAACTTTTTACCGGCAAATTCATATTCAAATTGGGAAGTTAAAATATCATAAACACTATTCAAAGCGGAAACTCCAGCTAGGTCTTTGATGTTGATGATTTTTTCTTCATTTTCTTTAAGAGTATAAGGTGCAGTCCTTCTTAAATTTCCTAAGAAATAGCAGTATTTGCCGCTGGCACGAATTAATTCCTTAGCTTTATTTTCCGGCAAGGATTTGAACCATAAATTAAAAAAGAGTAATCGGTTGCCCATTTTAGTCAAAAAAGTTTCTACTTTGGAGCTTAAAGCAGCAGCTTCCTGATCGCCTGAATTTTCAGCAAATTTGAGCTGAGGATAGGTTCCCAATTTTCCAGTGATGATTCTTAATTGCTCTAGTTCTTTAATTAAGGACATAAACTGCCCAGAAGAAATAGTTTTGGTTAAGAATTTTCTTTTTTCCTGGAATAAAGAAACTTTTTTTTCAATCTGATTAAACAGGCTATTTAAATCAGAGGGCTTAATTTCAGACAAATCCCAAGAAGATAATTTATATTCAACCATTTTAAAGTTATGTTTAACTAGATTTAACCATTCCAATTTAATTTTAACATCAAGATTAAATTATCATCTGCTTCATTTTTATCTTAAATGCATTTTTTTATTTTAAATACAGATATGGTCCTCGCCTTCCTCAAAGCAGGTGTTGCAGTGGGAACAATATTCGCCTCTTTCTAATACTTGGTTATAATTATTACAGCTTTCAACCGGACATTTTCTTTTTCCTTCTTTAAATTCCTTAACCGTAACCATGGTACGGCAATTGCCGGCACAAAGATAACGGATTTCTGACATCACATCACCCCGGTAGTTCTAACGAGCATTCATTTTAACTGATTACTTATTTTAACCAATTCTTCATTTATAAACTTATTTATCAACTGAAGAGGAGAAAAAAAATAAAAAATAATAATAAAAGCTATTTATTTAATTTCCCATCAAAAGCTGATAAACTTTTTCCTAATTTATTAAATGGAAAAGGCCGTTCATTAGTAACAAAAGTTAAATATTTGATAAATTTATATAACTGCGAATTCCAAATTTCAGAAAAAACCGCTAAGTCCTTAGACCTTTTTCCAGTAAACAAAACATAAAACCAGTGAAATAGCACAATTATTTGAATTAACGCTTTCCAAAGACCCAAAATTATTCCAGTAACTATCATCACCAGAATTCTCATAAAACTTTCTTTTCTTTCCGACATCATTCTTCCCCTCTTTTGGTTTATTGATATTACTCTTTATTATTACTATTATTATACTTACTACCTTTCTTATTTTTATAAATCTTTGCTTTCATCACCACAGCAAATTACCACCAAAGAAACGTAAAATATTTAAAGAAGTAAACTTTCAAATTTGATATGGAGCTGAGTCTCTATTTAAAAGAAGGTGAACAGTTTAGGGTTCTAAAAGTACCCTCTTATGTAGTTAGGGATTTATTGCGAGACCGATTAGGTAAAGGTGAATTAGATCGAATAAATCGTTTTGCAGAGAGAACTGCTGTTTTAGATAAGTTTAAATCTGGATCTGTAGTAGTAGATTTTTCCAAGCGAAAAGCTTCTTGTTATAATGCTAAATTAAACCTTTCTGATTTAGAACCAACTTGGGATGTAGAAATTCAGAAAGTTAATTTAGAGAATTATTGATTTTTATTCAAGCTTTCCTCAATAATCTTCTTACCACTTTCAGTAAAACTATACATTTTATCTAAGTGTTTATCTATTTCTCTACTTTCTAATTTTTTAAGAAAAATAGTCTTAATATCTATATGTTTTTGTGTTCTCTGATTGGTGCGATGGATAAATAGTTGCTTTCCTCTCGTTTTGAACATATAATGAAACCTCTTGTCACTTTTCGACGCAATAATAATATCCCCTCTACTTGCTTCTGTAAGCGATAATAAGTTGATTTCGTTTAAAGTTAAAGGTATGTAATAGATCAGCTCTGGAACGAAGCTCATTTTTGGCTCTAATTCAGGAAAAATCATGTTTTGTTTAAAAATGAGATCCAATATCAACCCCTTACATTCGTTTAAAGGTCTATTCTTTATTTTGGCAAGACTTATAGACCATCTTCTTTTCGTTTTGCTCATTTTAAACTCTCCTCAATAATCTTCTTTTCTGCTTCGGTTATTCCGTAGAGTTTGTAGACCAATTCGTCTATCTCGTTATCGGTTTTTTGGATTTCTTTCTTAATCTTTATCTTTTCTTCTTCATTTTTAGTTTCGTTGAGGCTTTTGTTAAGAGAGAGCATGCGGTCGACGAGTTTGATAAGTGGTTGTTGTTGGGGTTCTGAAATTATTCTAATCGGTAACTTTTCCAGATTAACTACCTTTACTTCAGCAAAAACCCTCCCGACTTCTGGAACAATACAAGTATAAACAAAACGAAATAATTTTGAGTTTAAAATCGCAAGAAGGTATTTATAACCAACCTCTTTGCAAGTTATTTCTAAATTATGAACATTATTTAATGTAAGTAATTTTTCTTCATCTATTGATGCGATAATTCTATCCGCAGTTTGCCGTATTAAGATTTTTGTTCTATTAAAAGGAGCTGCTGGTCGTGGCTCTGCCAACCATCGACCATACTTTATCCATCTATCTTTTGGAATTATTGAGTATCTGTTTAAGTCTTTACCAACAACATACTGTTTGTAACTTTTATCTTTCTGATAATTAGAATCAAAAGGTCTATCTTCAACAGTTTTCTTTGTTTGCTTAGGTATTCCTTTACCTGTTTGATAAGGTTTAATTCCAATAGTGATTTTAACACACGCTCTCAAAAGAACCGCACTTTTTTTAATCTTATCCAACGTTTTTGTTGTTTCGGAAGACCGATTAATAAAAAACCCATAATCATCAATATAAAAATTTCTTTGCGGTATTCTGTTTATTTTAAAATTACTGGAAATGAAATTTTCTTTTTGTTTTATTGTCGCATATGATAATGAAGTATCAACATTCTTTTTCTTTTGTAAAATTAACATTGTTGTTTCAACAGTAGCTTCTTCAAAAACGGGGAATTCAAATTTAATTATATACTTTATAGAGGCGTTATCCAAAAGATATTTTCTAAATTTTTTAAAGAAATGCATTGTTAAAAACGTACTTGGAATAATAAATCCTAATAACCCACTATCTTTTAATACCTGAAGTCCGCGTTCAACAAACAGAGAATAGGTGTCAAGTTGGTACTCGCAAGAGTCATATTTAGAATAAAAGAACTCTTTTTCCGTCTTATCCAAAACTGCTCCATACGGCGGATTTCCCACGACAACATCGAATCCGCCATTGGCCATAATCTCTTTAAATTCTTCTTGCCACACAAATGCTTTGTACCCGGCAATATCTTTGTCATCAATCAAGCTGTTGCCTACGCGGATATTGTCCCTCAGCATGGGCAGTTTCTGCCCGTGTTCAGCCATTTTCAAAGACAAATTTAATTTAGCAATGTCGCAGGCTCTTTTGTCTAAGTCAACCCCATGGATGCAATTTAATAATAAGCTTGCTTTTTCTTCATAATTTAATTCTCGTTTCAAAGATATTTCGCTTTCTTCAATCAAAACACCATAAGCCCTTAAAAGAAAACTTCCGGAGCCGCAGGCGGGGTCAAGAATACGAATTTTATTTATCTCCACAAAGGATTTCCCTTTAATGAATTCCCTGACCGTGTTATTTACAATGTAATCAACTATATATTTTGGAGTGTAATAAATCCCTTCTTTCTTTCTCTTTCCAATATCTTCTTTTTCAGTAAAACGCTTCTTCCCTGATTGGATATGGCCTATAAAATTTTCATAAGTTTTTCCCAGAATGTCCGCTTCAATGCTTTTAAAGTCGTAGGTTAATCTTCCTTTTGGCTCACGCAGGTCGCTTAAAATCCCCAATAATATTACATCATCAATTTTAAATTCATCACATTTGCTTTTATCAAACAGATCGCTGTCATATATTCGGCGGTATTCTGCAAATACTTCCTGTATTTTGCCCAATAGCCAGCTCGTTTTAAGAGAAAAGCGCTCATTTTTGTCAAGCATTAAGCGTTTTAATTGCGGCTCATTCAGCTCTTTATCCTCACAGTAGCAAATAAAAATTAGCCGATCAATTATTTTTTGCACTTCTTCTTCAATATAATTAAACTCTTCCTCTTCTTCAAAATCTAATTCGGAACTTTTTTGTTTAATACTTCTTAATAATTGCTCACGCCAACGCTTCATATCTTCTAATAATTGCTCATCTAAAGGGATAGTTTTTTTATGTTTGCTCAAAAAGGAATACAATATTTTTTCTTTTCCGGCATTGACCCAGTAATTCTTTTCAAAATTTAATAATAACTTCAATTCTTCATCCGTAGCTTGAAGCAAATCAAATCGGGCAATCTCCGTCTCTCCGACTACTCTAAATTTTATTTGACACCCTAAAATAACAACCTGGCGAAAATTTGTTAAGATAGCAAAATCATGCTCTTTACCATAACCATATTCCAATGCCTGTTTGTAATAAACATCATTGTCAAAAATATCATATTTTGGTGCTTTGGCCTCAACAATAAATTGGGAAATACCTTGATTATAAACGCAATAATCTATTCTTTTGCCGCTTTGGCTTTCTTCAGTTTTGAATTCAGAAGGCTCTTCCGTTTCCCAGTGTAAAACCTTATGGATTAAAGGGACTATTAAACTGGTGCAGGCTTGTTTTTCATTGCCTGAAAAACCCTTATCATCTTTAAACTTATGATACCTATCTAATAATTCTTTTATTTCTTTCCTAGCTTGCGCCAAAGAAGGCAGTTCCAAACCCTTTTCTGATAACATAAAACACTACTGTTTAGAGAATTATAAAAACCTTTCTATTACAAAGATGTGCCTCTTGACAACAACCTTTCATCACCACAATCGTTAAAAGCATAAATAATCCTAAAAGGGTTCATGGTCCTCCGGCGGGTAAAATATACAGATATTGAACGGCTTCCTAAAATAACTTTAAATAAAAATTTTAAAAGTGATTTCTTTGGCAGTTCTCCTGCGCCTTTCATTGGTAGATACGGTTATCCTAAAGTAAATGTAGGTATTTTAAGCCCCCAATTTTCTGGAGATACTTCTTACTACGATTCCCCTAAATTGTGGAGTAAAGGAAATTTTGCTATTAACCGAATTGCCAGCATGCGTTATGGTTTAGTTAATTCCAGAAGCTGTGCTCAAGTTAAAGATGTGGGTAAGGGAGAAAAATTTTTACAAATCGTTCAGGAAGTAGGCATGGCTAAAACTGCAGTGGAACTAGAGATAAACCTTAAACAGAAGCCCCAATTACAGTTCAAGCCGGAAACGGAAATTATCCCCTTTGGACCACAGGCGCAAATCAACAAAGCACGAATTACTGCCAACACCAAAGTAGATACTCAAGTTGAAAAAGTGGTATCAGATACAGAATTACATGCTGCGCCGGCAATTATCAGTTTATATCAAAAAGGATTTGAAGAAAATATTTTGAATAAACTTATTTCAACTGGAAATTTAGGTTTACAGAAAAACCGAAAATTAGTGCCAACTAGATGGGCAATAACTGCAGTTGACGATACTATTGGAAAACAATTGATTAAAGAAGTAAAAGATTATGCTATTGGTGAATATCAAACGTATTTTGGCGGCGGTTGGGGAAATTATTACTTGCTATTATTTTTTCCGGAAGCGTGGAGTTATGAGCTATTTGAAACTTATCTTGAACATCAAATTAACCCTTGGAGCAAAGCGGGAAATTTTTATTCTACTGATTATGAAGATTATCAAGGAAGAAAAAATTATGCAGAAGAATGTGCTGGAGGATATTATGCCTGCCGGTTAAGTGTTTTGGAAAGAATGAAAGCATTAAAGCGGCAGGAAAGCTGTTTGGCCCTGCGATTTATAACTCCTGAATACAGTCTCCCCTTAGGGGTGTGGGTTTGCCGGGAAGCTGTGCGCAAAGCTTTACAAACTAAACCGGTTTATTTTGGCTCTAAAGAATTATTGTTAGAATATGCTACAAATTTAATAAAAAACAAGTTTGGATTTGAACTGAATTTATTGCTGCAAGAAAGCAAATTACTGCATAACCAAAAAAACACCCAGAAAAAAATAGCTGAATTCATTACAGACGAACAGTAAAACTTAGAAATAGATTGAAAACGCAAAATTTCCCCCCGTTCTCAGGAAGAAGCCAATTTTTTAAAAGAATTTTTTTACCTAAAAAATGACAAAAAAAAATCACTTTTAAAAAAAATAAATAAGTTTTATAAATTACCGCCATTTACATTAATCTTCATTTTGTCAGTGTACTCGGATAAAAAGAGTGCCAAGAAGGGGTGTTGCTTATGACCAAAAACATCGATTTGGAATTTGAAGAATTTGTTTTTAAGAATCACCGAAAATTAACTGAAAATCAAAAAAAGATTTGTGAAAAGCTGGGGATTTCTGTGCCTCCGTGAAAATTTGCAAACAACCTAATTAAAATTTAATCTTATTTTAAAATCATAGGATGCAAGAAAGCAAAGCTTTCTGCACAAAAGGCTTAACGCCTTTTTGTGCCAAAAATTTCGCCATAAATAGCGGGGTTTTAGACCCCGTACAAAAATCTCTGGCGAAATTTTTGTGCATAAAAAAGTAATTTTAATTCTATTTTTAACTGTTTAATCTGTACCCCTAAGAAGAGTTAAATTTACTAAAAGAATTTATAAAGTTTTAAGAAAAATATCCTTTTTTATGAAGTTTAAAAAGAATATAAAAAAAGGACTTAAAATCACCTTAGGCATAGCTGCATTAAATCAAGGTTTGGTTGCTAGTGGCGATGTAATAGGATTAACTTTGTATAAAGCATTCAAAAAAAAAATAACTATTAGTGCAGATATGCTGCAAAGCTATAAGTCTCTTCCTGTAGATTATGGGGTTTTAAATTATCTTTTTTTAGCAAATTCTATTGTTAACACTAAAGCTAAAGAAGGCAGCGATTGCAAAGATTACTCTATTGCAACCTATGAAACTTACTTAAACTTAATTAATTTAAATGGCCGGGAAGATTTAGAAGATAAAGTACGAATTACTGCAGGCATCTATGAAGATTTAAGCCACGTGATGTTAGAATTTAAAGATTCTAATACAATCAAGCCTTATGAAACAACTTGGGATGTGCCGCTCCTTCCAATTGATAAAGTTAAAGAATTTACGGAAAAGTATAATGAAACAGATATCAAAAAAATTGAAATTCCATTCATAAGAACAGCTTGGGGCGGAAACCTATTTTATCCTACTTTAGATTCATTTTTATTTCTAGGAGGAGAAGCCAGAATAGTATTTATAACGTTAACTAGTGAATAAAAAGTTTAAACTGCTTTGCTCAAAATTAATTAGAACAATAAAGAGTATAACTTAAAATTATTTTACTTGTAAACTTCTTCCTTTAAAACACTAATATGGTTTAAATCCCGATATCTTCCATTAAAATCCAAACCGTAACCAACTACAAATTTGTCCGGAATAGTAAATCCAACATAACATACCGGAACTTCAACTTCTCTGCGGCTGGGCTTGTCCAGCAGGCAAACGATGTCTAAACTCAAGGGATTGCAAGAAAGAACTTTCTGCCGGATGGCGCTTAAAGTTCTTCCCGTATCGATAATATCTTCAACTAACAGGACTTTTCTTCCCGTAACTTTCTTAAAATCAAAGTTAGCTAACTTAACTGCTCCGGTTGAAGCAATGCCTTCGTAACTGCCTGCCGGCCAATAATCTGGTTCCGCTTCCAAAGGCCACTTAACCAAATCATTAAAAAAATTTGATGCGCCTTTTAGAATGCAAATGGCTAAATAGCGCTCACTAGGATTGCTGTTGTTGTTTCCTATGTCTTCTGACAACTTAGAAACGCGGTTTTCAATTAAGCCACGCGGAATGAGCACTTCTTTTAAATCCTTTTTATAACTGTTAGGAACAATTACCAACTGATTTACGCCAAATGGCGGCAAATTGCGGATATCAATAGGATTATTCATAGGCATAGGAAAAAGAAGTAGAATATATTGATTTCGGTAGTTGAGAAGATAAAAAAAAAGAAATTAACTAAAGTTAAATGCATAAAACAAAAAGTAAATGCGCCAGTTTTTATCTAATTAAAATATTCCAGGTCATTAGAAGTAATGGTAATTTCTTTGGGTTTGGATTTGCTAAACGCAGGTTTCTTTTGATGAAAAGAGGTCTTCTGAGGAAAAGGAGTATTGACAGAATTAATTGGCTTACTTTCTGGCTCATCTAACTTAATCGGCGTAGTCAGTTCTTTAATCTTCATTCCTTTTTCATAATTGAAATTTCCGCAGTTCTCACAGTGAAAATAAGGGCCAAATTTACCTGACCTTGGTTCAAGCCATCCCTTGCAAGTGCATTTAATTTCTTCCAGAACGCTTTCTACATGTTGTTTACAGACATCTAATCCCTGAGAATTCTTAAAGGTCCCCGTTCGCTGACAAAAAGGACATTTGCTGGTTTTGTAAGACCCATAATCCTTTCTTTTGGGGAAGCAGCGCATAGAGAAAAAAGAAAAGTTTTATATTTATAAACTGTTTGTCTTAGCTTATGGCTTTATATGAAAAAAAGTGGTGGAGAAAATTATTTTCAAAAAAAGAACCAAAGACCAAAGTAGATGTTCTTAAAAACACCGAAGCAGTTGCTGAATTTTTAAGCGAAATTAATGATGATACTAAAGAACTGCTGAAAAAATTAAATAAATTAGAGGAATTGGAAAAAGAATTCTTAGTTGCTAAACCCAGCCTAATCCCTATCAATTTAGAAACCCAAGCCAAACTTCTGGATGAAATATTGCAGCATTACGAAGGTTTCCAGAATGATGCAGACATAAATGGCTTAAGAGTAAAGATGATTGCCCGAGAATTTCTAAAAAGAGCTGCTGCTGCCGGCCTTAAAAAGGTGGTTAATGAAAAAAAGAAAGACCACCAATGGCAGTTTCAGTGGTGAGATATAACTAGCTGAGCTTTTAAATCTGCTTTTTCTGTCGAGGATTTGGACCTAAATGGGGTTGGTGTCATTCTTTTATAGTAGTAAATAACCAAAAGATTTAAATAATAGCTATTAAAACTAGGCGTAAGGTGAAATAAAATGAATACAAAAACACAAGATCCAAAACTTGAACAAATATTAGGTTATGCAAGAGATGATGCTGGTAGAGGAATGGTAAGTTCAGCATTAAGAACGCTTGACCAAGCAAGAGCATATGCAGCTAAA
>CAZKNU010000028.1:0-14746 GCA_964554235.1 uncultured Methanosarcinales archaeon
ACGACGCAGTTATTTCTGAAGCGGACACTTTATTTGGTGTGAGCATGAAAGACGGGGTAAGCAAAGTTACCAGTTTAAAGATTTAAATTTGGTTTAATTTTTGGCGCCGGAGAATTATTAGAACAATCACTCTTTGCTTGAGTATATCCTTCCCAGTAAGCTTTTCTTGTATTCGTGCTATATGCTTTTGAGTGGTATCCTCCCCAGAAAGCGCAAAAGACAGAAAGAACTCCAGCAACAGTGGCATGCACATATTCTCCTTTCGAAGCTGCATCAATAGTAGTATACATTAAATAACCGCTGCTAGCGAGCGAAGTTCCAACTATTAAGGTTATCCCTGTGCAATCCATTAATTTATTTTCATGCTTTCGCAGTTTCTTAACAAGAGTATCAAGGGTCATTTTATCTAAAAAAGACGGCCTATTTATAAATATTTCATTCTTTTTTTACAGATACAATTTTTTAGTGTTTAAAGGGGGAAGTTAATGGTATTAAACATCCAAATTAACTACTTCCTTGGCATGCTTCTCAATAAATTCTCGTCTCGGCTCAACTTCATCGCCCATCAGCACCGTAAACATTTGGTCTGCGGCTAAGGCGTCTTCAACGGTAACTTGTTTTAACGTCCGAACTTCTGGATCCATCGTAGTATCCCATAATTGTTTTGGATTCATTTCTCCTAAGCCTTTATACCTTTGAATAACGATGCATTCTCCCAGCTCGATTACTTTTTTGTCTTTTTCTGCATCGGAATAAACATATTCCACTTGTTTTCCTTTTTGCAGCCGGTACAGCGGGGGCATAGCAACATAAATATGTCCTTGTTCAACTAAAGGTTTCATATAACGATAAAAGAAAGTTAACAACAGAGTCATAATATGTGAACCATCTACATCGGCATCAGTCATAATGATTACTTTGCTGTACCTTAGTTTTTCTATTTTAAATTCATCGCCCACTCCTGTGCCGAGAGCAGTAATCATGGCAATTATTTCCTTGTTTTCCATGATTTTGTGCAGCCGGGCTTTTTCTACATTGAGAATTTTTCCTCTTAGCGGCAGGATAGCCTGGAATTCGCGGTTGCGGCCTTGCTTGGCGCTGTTATGAACAAAAACTCCCGATGCTAAAGCAAAATTATGAGTTCCAGGAACTTCTACATCATAAACATCAATTTTATTCTGCAAATAGGTAATTGATTTTATTTTGTGATTATAATTTATTACAGCAGTTTCCAATGCAGTTTCATCATTACTAAAAAATCTACCAATGAAAGTATTAAAAGAGAGGATATTTTTATTCTTTTTTTCTTTTCTTACCCTTTCAAATTCTTCTTTATTAATCTGTGCTTTATTTTCATAAACTTCTCGCAGGACTTTGATTGTATTTTCGTAGTAAATTTTATTATAAGCAATTTTTCTTTTATTCCTAAATTCAGGAGTCCACTGCTGCTTAGTTTTCTGGCTTCTCCAAGATAATAATTCTTCATTATTCCATTGAGCTTGGGCTTTTTGTGATAGTTGCTGTTTAAGTTCCGGATGGTCTTTAAATAATGCTCTTACTTTTAAAGCCTGTTTTGTTCTATTTTCTTCTTTTGACCAATATTCTTTTTGAGCGAGATTTAAAGTTTCTAAAGCTCGTTTCCGGTAGTCTGTATTAGAGCCATAAAAATCCAAAAATTTTTTAACCATAAATTGCTTATATTCTTTATTTTCCCACTGTTTTTTGGCTCTCCTGCTCAATTCATCACGCATTAAAATCATTTTTTGCCTGATTTTTTCTTTAAATTCGGGAGTTTGCCGTAATTGGCGCAGTTTTTCTTGAACTTCTGCAGTTTGTAAATTTTTTTTAGCGAGAAGAGAATGCAAAGCTAGATGTTCTTCTTTTGTCAGCCTTAATAAATTATTAGGGTTATTGTTTAATTTATTGAAATCTTTATGATGGCGGTGCGCCCCTTCAGTTTCATCATAAATCCCTTTCTTAAGATTATATTCATCAGCCAAAATGTGCGTGAAGATCCATCTGTTTTCCACAGGAGAATAAATTAATTCATAACCTTCTACAGTTATTCTTTTTCCTTTACGTGAAAGTTGGCGGCGCAAGGGCATAAGTGAATCACTAGTTTTTAGTTCTGCCGCTGATTTATAAGTTCCATCTCTGAGCATGAATAAGTGATCCGGAGTACAAATAATCTCTTCGTCATTATCCAGCGCTATTTTTATTACAGAGGAATTCACTTTTGTTTTTCGAGGGTTAATTATTTTTTGAATACCTATTTTACCATTATCTAAAATGGTGTAGCAGAAATGTTCTTTTCCTTGTTTATTTTCCTCAATTAATTCCAAAAAAGAAAGGTTTCGTCCATCAGTAAGAGCTATTTTAGTATCTTTGGAAAAACAGCCTCCGGCTGAATCTCCTTCTACAATATATATCTCACACAGGTCAGGATTTCTATTGCTGCAATCAGCTAATTTGCCTGGCAAGCCTGCGCCGTCTAAAGCTCCTTTCCTTCGGGTTAATTCTCTGGCCCGCCGGGCCGCTTCTCTGGCTCTGGCTGCATCTAAGCTTTTGCCAACAATTATTTTAATTATGGTCGGGTTTTCTTCAAAATAAGTGTTTAATTCATCATAAACAATAGAATTAACCATTCCAAAGATGTCACTATTTCCTAATTTGGTTTTAGTCTGACCTTCAAACTGTGGTTCTGGAACTTTAACTGAAATTACGGCAGTAAGACCTTCTTTTACATCTTCTCCGGTTAACTTCATGGTTTCTTTTCCATTAAAAATTTTCTTGGCAAAATTGTTTAGAGCTCGAGTTAAAGCGGTCTTAAATCCAGAAAGATGTGTGCCGCCTTCGATAGTGTTAATGTTGTTTACAAAAGAAAAAACATTTTCTTGGTAACCAGAATTATAACATAAAGCAATTTCAATAATGGTATTATCTTTAGTCTTTTCAAAATAAATTACTTCATGAAGGGGGTTTTTGTTTTTGTCAACGTATTGAACAAATTCTTTAATTCCGCCTTCATATTTAAATAAATCCTGCTGGTGTTCTTCCCGTTCATCTACCAACTCGATTTCTACTCCTTTGTTTAAGAAAGCCAATTCTCTAAGCCGCTTGGCTAGGATATCGTAATGGAAAATAGTTTCGGGAAAAATTTCCGGATCAGGTTTAAAATGAATAATCGTTCCGGTTTCAGTAGTTTCTCCGGTCATCTGCAGTTCAGAAATAGGCTGGCCGCGAGAATACTTTTGGAAATGGGCTTTGCCGTCCCGCTTAATCTGAATTTCTAAGGCAACGGAAAGAGCATTTACTACACTGAGACCTACACCATGCAATCCGCCGGATACTTTATAAGACAGTTTGTCAAATTTTCCGCCGGCATGCAGTTTGGTAAGCGCTACTTGAACTGCAGGTATACCTAATTTTGGATGGATCTCGACCGGAATGCCTCGGCCATTGTCAAAAACAGTTATAGTATTATCAACATGAATAAATACTTTAATTTTAGTGCAAAAACCACCTAAAGCTTCATCAATAGAATTATCTACCAATTCGTAAACGAGATGATGCAACCCGCGGATACTGGTATCTCCAATATACATCCCCGGTCTTCTGCGCACAGCTTCTAAGCCCTCTAACACCATAATTTGGGCTGCTCCGTACTCGGCTGCTGTTGGTTTTTGTTCAGGATTTTTAGTTTGTTCGGGTTCCATTTTTAAGGCTAAAAATAAGGATCTTTCACTTAATTTTTAATATTTTTTTTCAATTTTTTAGGTACTTTTTTTGAATATATTCAATTATTTTTTTTAAATAGTTTTAACAATATGCGCTTTTGCTTTATCGACGATAAACTGTAGAATTTAAGTGGTTTTTTAGCTTTATAAATGTATCGGTGAAAGCCCTTAAATTTACTCCCGCTCTGCTCGTGATTAAGCAATTATTCGATTTGGAATGCTAAAAAATAGAATTAATTAAAAAAATCAAAGATTACTTTTTTTAAATGTTTATCTGCCTAAATTGTTTATCTGCTTAAATATTCGTCTGCAACTGCCGTCCCGGTAAGGAATGATTCTAGATCCGTCCAAGGAACCATTTCAACGAAATCATCTTCATACAGTTCTTTTACTAGTCCGGTTAATTGAGCGGAAGGCTCTAAGCCATAAACTCCTGCACCCAGCATGCCTTCAGCTGCGGGCATACGTGGGACTCTAAAAAAGTTGTTTCCATTAGAATTGCCAATAAACCAGGTTTTCTGTTGGCTAGTAGAGCATCCTACCCCAATAAAAGTCCGGCCATTAGTTTCAGCAATCTTTCCTTGGTAAGGCTCTATGCATTCACTTAACTTAAGCAGGGCAAGACCTTTTTGGGCATCGTACTTGGAAACGGTTGCATCAAGATCTTTAACTTTAATATCTGGGTCATTGAAATCAAATTCTTCCGGCGCAATAACTTTAGCCAGAGTGAGCACATAACATTCATTTTTATCTGCGTCCTTAAGCACTACTCCGGTGCCTTGGCTGGATCTGGTTTTAATGGCAAACCCATAATTTTCCAATCTAAATTTAGCATTAGTTTGAGTGGATTCAATTTCTACTGCGGAATTATAAATATTATAGAGCGCTTTTTCAGTAATTTTATTATCGACTAAACTCTGCACTTTCATTGCTTGTAGTTCGGTCATTCCCTGCGTGGAAGCGCATCCAGCAAGCAGTGAGCATAATAATAGTTCATGTTTCATATTTCATCAATCCTCCATTGCGGGTTTATTTCCATCGCTCTTTTCTCATCTTTCCTTAGGAAACCTTCCCAGGCAATCATCGCTCCTTGGTCACCGGCTAAATCTAAAGGTACTTTATAAAATTTAGCCCCTCTTTCTGCGCACATAATCATTAACATTTCACAAAACCTTTTATTGGCTCCAACTCCCCCGACTAATAATAATTCTTTCTTCCCGGTATGAGCCATGGCTCTTTCCACAACTTCCGTCAGCATGGCAAAACAAGTTTCCTGAATGGAAAAGCACAAATCTTCTTTACTGGCTTGTTTTCGATCATATAATTGCTGTACTTTAGTGAGTATTCCCGAAAAAGAAACATCCATGCCTTTGATAGTATAAGGCAGTTCTACATATTTTCCCTGCTTGGCCAATTCTTCCATTTTTGCTCCGGCAGGAAATCCTAAATTAAGAATCCGGCCAAATTTATCGAGCATGTTTCCTAAGCCGATGTCGAGAGTTTCACCGAACACCCGATATTTTCCTCCGTCATGAATGATGGTTTGGGTATTTACCCCAGAAACGTACAAGTAACAAGGGTCCTCTAACTTGTTCCAAATCTTACCAATGCTTAAATGAGCAGCGCAATGATTAACCGGAACTAACTTCTTTTGATATTTTTCACTCCACTCTTTGGCTTTATGGTATCCAAACCACAGCACCGGATCTATTCCCGGCCCGGCTGAATAAGCAATAAAATCAATTTCTTTCCAGCCCAATTTAGCTTCTTCCAAAGCCTTTTGCAGTACTTTTTCAGCAATTTCCTGGTGATGTTTAACTATCAGGTCCGGAATCATGCCAATATCGTTGGTGGTATAACTATCTTTAACGTTAGCCAGGATTTCTCCTTGGTCCGTGATAAGGCCGACACCAAAAGTATGGGCGGTGCTTTCTATACCTAAGATAATCATATAGGGGTTAATTTTACTGTTTATTTAAAAAATGTTCTTTGATTAATTGAAAATAAGTTTTAGAAACCTTTAAAATAAACCTCATATCCTGCCAACAAATGTTTAAAATAACCCATCAGGACGGAAAAGCCAGAGTAGGTAAACTTAAAACCGCCCACGGAACAATAGAAACACCTTTCTTCATGCCCGTCGCTACCAAAGCTACCGGGAAGTATATCACCACAGATGATTATAAAAATCTCCCGGCAAAAGCAATTATCTCCAATTCTTTTTTGCTGAGCTTAAAGCCGGGTATTGAAACAATCAAAGAAATGGGCGGATTGCATACTTTCATGAATTTTCCTAAAGTCATATTTACCGACTGCGGCGGCTTTCAGATTTGCAGGAATATCTATCAGGGAAAGAGCAGCAAAGGGCTGCATTTCAGGAGCCCGTTTGATAACAGCGAAATTACCCTCACTCCGCCGAAGATAATGGACATTCAGCTGGCCATAAACAGTGACGTAGCTATGATGCTTGATGACATGTCCTCCTACGGAATAAGTAAAGAAGAGGCTAAAGAAGCCATGGAGAATACACATAGATGGGGAAAAGAAAGCTTGGAGTTTCATAAAAAGTTAAAAAAACAGAGAAAATCAAAACAGCTTCTCTTTGGGATTGTTCAGGGAAATTTTTATCATGATTTAAGAGAAGAAAGCGCTAAATTCATCAATTCCTTAGGCTTTGACGGCATTGCTATTGGCGGTGTGGCCATAGGCGAGCCCAAGGAAGAAATGTATCAAGCAGTTGATGCCGCGCTTCCCTTCATTACAGAAGATAAACCAAGATATGTTATGGGAGTAGGCAGTCCGCTGGAATTATTAGAGCTGATTTCCAGAGGTATAGACTGTTTTGATTCTGTTTATCCTACTCAAAATGCCCGGCATAATACTCTTTTCACTTCCACAGGAACGATTTGCATTGAGAAGCTGAAATATGCGCACGATTTTACGTCAATAGAACCGGGTTGTGGTTGCCACACCTGTAAAAATTATACTAAAGCGTATTTATACCATTTAGTAAAAATTAAAGAACCGGTAGCCATGCGGTTAAAAAGCATTCATAATTTATTTTTTGTTTTAAAGCTGGTTGAAGATGCAAAAAAAGCCATAAAAGAGAATAAGTTTGCGGAGTTTAAGAAAGAATTTTCTAAAAGGTTTAATAGGAAAACATGATTATTTCAGCCAACTATACCCTTTAGTATTCTTAATTCCATAAAGAGCAATTATCTTCTCTTTTCCTTGGTCGGTTTTAAGCAGTTTTTTGATAAACTTTTCATGGTTGTCAAAAATAGCATCTATAAACTCGTTATGAATTGTTTTCCATCCAGGATTATTCCTAACTAAATTTGCCCATCTTTCGACCTGGTCTAAATGAGATTCTCTCATAGCCTTAACCGCCGGATTATTTTCTTAATTTCACTAATTTCTCCTTCCTTAACCATCTCCGAGTAAACAATTCTTAAATGTTTAGCATCTTCTAAATCTTTAGGGCTTTTTAACAATTCTTCTTTAAAGGCAATATTAACATTTATATTGCTGAACCAAACATCAAGCCCGGTCAATTCTAATTTTATTCTATTTTTTAATTGATATGCATCTAACTCATCTTTTGCAAACTTAACTTCCATTTCTGGTAAGGGCTTGTCTTTCCAAGTAAATCTTATAGAAAGCTTATCTTTAAGGTAATCATAAGCCTCTTCCGGATTTTCTGATTGCATACAAACAAAACCATTTTTTTCCAGTTCTTTAAAAAGTTCTTTGAATTTATTTAAATCAACTTTTTCTATAATTAAATCAATATCTTCCGTTCCTCTAGTTCTTCCCGAGGCAATAGCAACAAATCCTGACACAACAATATATCTACAGTATTTGTTGATAATTTTGCAGAATTCTTCACAGAATCTGCTTAGGATATTTAAATTTTTTACTGCTCTTTCCATTTGTTAATTACTTTTTATTTTACAACTTTAAAAAGGTTGTTGTGGTTAAAAATAATTCGGTTATCTTTACGTTTATCTAAATAAAAAAGTTAGTTAACATACATCATCGATATATCCGGGATGCTCTTGATGGCGGTCTTGATATTCGGGATAGTTGTTTTTGGTCTGGTGACTTTTAGAATTATAATTTTGTTGTTTATTTACAATTGATACTTTTTTTCCTTATTTATTTTTACGAGTCCCCCCTCTTCTATATACCTCCGCTGCACATTCTGCTGCCCTTTGTCTGTTATATTCATTTGCAATTCCAGACCCATGCTGCTCAATATTTTTTATTTCTTGTTCTAATTCACTTATTTTAGCATCAAAAAAGCCTGGAAAGCGCTCCCGAAAACTTTTAAATTCGCTGACGGCAAGCCTGTACTCTCCTAAAGCTTCGCTTGTTTGCCCATGATGTTCCGCACTATATCCACGGCTTTCAGCATACACTCCTGATTGTGCAACTCCCCATGTATGTGCAATTCTCCGTGATTTTTCCCAATTATCTTCAGTCATTTTTTATGCTTCCATTTAATTCCACACCTAAACGCCCAATAGTTAATCTTACTTATTATCTTTGAGCATTTTTAACCATTGATTCTAACTTTTGGTCAGCTTCTGTACCCTCGTTCCATAAAGCAATTAGGTGGTTATATTCTTTGTTCACTCCTGGCTGTTGCTCTATTCGTAAAATTAAAGCAGGGCACCCATCAGTGTCAATGAGCATCCGACGACGTTGTTTTTGTGCAAGTACGCTAGCTCTGTCTGCAATTTGCCAATCTGGTTCACTTAAATATCCATTGCCATAAGCTATACTCTCACTTTTTTGCTGACTAAGTGCAAGATTTAAACGGACTCGATTTCTCCTAAAACTTGGTATTTCTCGACTAAGTTTTGATACCGTTTAGCCTGTTCATTGAAACCTAATTCTGCCACATCGTAGGATAAGTTCCTCGCTAAATTTGCAAAACTCAAACACCACGCGGCAGGTGATAATTCATCTACAGATACTTCACTTTTTCCTTCTGGCCAAGGAGCTTCGTCGGTGTTAGAATCGCCACCATTTTCATCATCATCAGAATCATCATTAGGCTCGTATTCTTTAACGTCCAACGATTCTAAAAACTGATGATATACGTCAGTAATAATTTTATTTGCACCACGTTTATTTCTAAATTCACCTAATTTGATATACGAATTTAGAACAACATAAGCAGCAACCAGTTTTGCTTCGGACGGTGCATGATACCTTCCCACAATACAGTAAGAAATATCGCCACCGTATAAAATTTCTCTATCCTCCGGATCAAGGTTTACCAAGGCTTCTGTCAACCAGCGCATTGGATAAATACTTGGTCACTACAGGTAATGTGTTTTGCAGGGCTGACCTTAACAACTCTTGAATGTTTTCTCCTTCTACAGTTCCTAATTGTCCAACGTGTTGTGCTAATTCTGAGAACAGTTTTTGGTCTCCAAGGCGTGCAGCTGCCGCAGCTAAGTCAGAAATTTCTTCCGACCATGCACCCATTCTCTGGGCGTAAGCAGCGGCTTCCTCCTGTATTAATACCACTTTTCTTTCGTGCTCCTTTCTTGCTACTTCTTCATTCACCGCGTATTCAACACCTTTGGCAGCAACCTCAATCTTTTTGGCTTCTGCGAAAGCTTCTGCTTTACCAACCTCTTGCATTTTACAAACTAGATTGCCTAACTCTACTGCGGCTATTTTAACATCTTTTTCTCGTTCAAATGCTGCTAAGGCAGTTTCTTCTGTTATCATTCTTAATTTGTTTGTATCCTGTTGTATTTTTTGCGTTAACTCTGTTAGCGTATATCCCTGTTGCTCTAACTTCTTTGTAATCTCTGTTTCCTGTTCTTTTTGCCCCAATTCCAATTGCTTCAACTGTTTATTAATCTCAATTTCTTGTTCTTTCTGTTCACGTTCTTTCTGCTTCAGGTGTGTAGCCATTTCAATTTCATTCACTTTGTCATCCATGTTCATCTCTCTGATTTGTTGAGAGACCGCAAATCCTTGCTTCTTGCTACCCAATTCTTTTTCAAGTAGTTGCCCTTTTAGATCTAAGTCTAACCCCTTCATAGCTAATTCTTGTTCCCGTTGCAGTTTTACTTCGTTAAACGCTAATGCCATCCTCTCGTTGCTTAAGTTTAACCTAAATGCACTCTGTTCTGCTTCTGTCAGCAAGTCTGCCAGTTCATCATTTAGAACTGCTACGTTCAGCACTTCCAAATCGTATACTCTCATCCCATTCTCTTTAAAGAACCTTCCAGTCCTTTGCTCGCCTTCTTTTTTAACTCCTAAGATGGCATCTCTTACCAAATCTATACTATTAGGATAAAATTCGCTAAGTGAAATCTTTTTCACTGCTGACCTCATGATTGAACTCAAATGCTCGCAAAGTAAGCCTACATAATCACTGACATCAAACCATTTCTTTGGCTCACCTTCAAAAGAAATTCTGTAAGAAACTTTAACATCGAGCTGAATATGCTCCTTGGTTTCAACCGTTACAACATCAGAAACTTTATTACCTTCCTGCTGCAGGAAAACAGTTTCTAGTAGAAGTTTATCGCTCTTAGGAGTTCCCGTAGAAAACGTTAATTTCTCCAAACTTTCGGAATAATCAAGAATACACCTCTCTGGTCCTTGCACAACCTTTCTTTCTTTCTCTGAAACAATCATTGTTGCGTGGTTAGGCGGAACGTAAACTGAAACGGCTTTGCCTTTATCACGGTTAACGACCCCATACAATACTTCAACTGTTTTATCTAAGCTTCTTTCTACAATGCTTTCTTTTATTGGATTAGGAAGAACGTTTTTAGGCCCCTTAATCGTCTTAATTTCACCGGTGTTCAGATTTCTAACATAAAGCCCTTCACTTTCAGCCAAGGATATCGGACTTATTTCTCCTCTAAGTTCTATATTTTCATTGGGAAAGAAAAGCCCGTCTTTACCTTCCACAAACAATTCTTGTCCTATTTTAAACGGTCCGGCACCAATGATATTAGATAAGGGGTCATTTTCTTCAACTTTAAAATCTTTAGTAACATACAAATGCAACCCTCTTTCTGGTTTTAGCGTCTGCGCCTGAAATATTGCTCTGCTGATCCCGCTAACAACTTTTTCAAGAAGAGTTTCATTGGGAGCTGGAATAACTTGATTAGGCCCAACAATATATTTTTTCTCGCCATTTGGCTCTAATAACACGCAGTATTCTCCAGCCATCAGTTTTACTGCTTTTCTTACAAAATTCCCGTCGTCTTGAGGAACTACTTCGAGACCGATTGTGGGCATGTAAAAACTTTTTTCTGAGCCTTTGATAATCATTTCAGTGCCAGTTGGAATTGCAGTATCATTCATAGTCGTGTTATTGTAAGCTCTTATAAGCAAGTATTCGTCTTCTCTTAATTTATGCCCGCTGATTACTTTTGCCGTCTGCCCGGGCCAAAGTGGAAACGTTTTTGGTCCTGGGACTACTACTTTTTCACCATAGTTTAACTCTTGTGCTGCATTTATGCCGCGAGAATATTTAGCATCCGGAGAGGTAGTAGGATTTTCTAAGACAATATATTCTGAATCTGCAGCAAACACAAAATTGTGCATTGCTTGTTCGTCAGCAAGGCCGACAGGCATTACTTTTCTGGTTTTAGAATCAATGTTTACTAATCTTTCCGTGTTGGACATACTAATCTTTGCCGGACCAACATAAAGGACAACATCTCCTTTAGTCATGTCCTGCACATAACAGAATTCATTTCCAGCTAAAAGAATATCTCTCTCCCTTTGATCTCTTATCTCCCTTTGCTCAGCCATTTTTTATACCTCCAATACCATTAAATCCGACTTCTAATGCGAACAATTTAAACCTTTGGTTTAAACTATATAAACCGACTTAAAACTTTAAACTTCAAAGAAAGGTTTATATAATAATGGCTAAAACAGCGTGGTATGGAACGAAAATTGGTTCAGCAAGGAAATTCTACTTTAATGGTTTCCCTGCCGTACGAATGGGTAAAAAAGAACAGTCTGCGGAAAGGGGCGGAAGTTTCTATAAGAGAAGATGATAACAATATGGTGATTTTCACAAAAAGCGAACCTTCTAAAAAGAAAGCAGCAACTCTAACTTTAACTACTGATACTGAGCCTTCAGTCAGGACAGCAATCATTAGCGCTTATCGCTCCGGATACGATTTAATCAGGATAAATTTTAAATGCAGGCCGGCGCATCAGCTTGTTGCGGAGATAATTAAAAATTATACTATCGGCTTGGAAATTATTGAGCAGGGCAAAAACTTCCTGCTGCTGGAAAACATTACCGAGCCAGATGCCGGGCAATTTGAAGTGCTTTTTAACAAGATATTTTATAATATTTCTCTTTTGGCTGAGCATACTGAGCAGAGGCTGAAAGGGAAAGAAACACTTGACTGCAAAAGCATCATTTTTAAAATACATCAATACGACAATTTCTGCAGGCGGGTTGTTTCCAAGAAACCTTTTTCTTCAACCAAAGCAGGATTTTATTATGCTTTGTTTACTCTTATTACCCAGGGGCAAAGGGAGCTTTATCACTTAAACAGCTATTTAGATGAAAATAAAGTAATGCTTAAAGATTTCAGAGTGCTGGAGCATTTAAAAGAAGTGCTCAATTTATTGCGGGAGGCGCATGCCAGCAAAAACCTTGCTTTGATTGAGCAAATTCATGATTTAAAGAAGGAATTCCGCCACACTGTTTTTTACCCGTCCATAGAAAAAGGCCGGAAAAAAGAAAATGTGGCGCTTTACCATATTGCTTCGTCTTTAAGGCTGTTTTATCTTGCCTGTAGCCCGGTTACTGGTTTGGTTATTGGTTTTAAAGAATCTTCCTAAGAAGCGGATGCTTCTATCCGTTGGTAAAGCTTTCTTATCCTCTCCCGTGCTGATAACGGAAACTCCTTTGCGCCGTAATCACCGTAAATGAATGCAGAACTTTTTTCATCTGCAGGATGAAACAGAAGGCAGTAATTATGCATTTCGTCTTCTGAATCAGAGTTATAATGAACAATAGTCGCCTGCCAGTTATCTATGCGGGCTGTGTACGATTTTGCGCCTTCTTTTGTTACATAATCTTTGACCAGGTCATTTTCGTGTATGGAAGCAGGCATCCATTGCACTGCATCTCTTTCTACCCTGGACAACGCATTTTCAAGACTATAATCTCTTTCATTTGCAGAGTAATCTGTTTTAAGTTTAGAACCGGGCGTTTGTCTGTTTGCAGATGAATCAGTTTCAGAAGTATTTTCAAAATCAAGTTTTACTGAGATAGTTTCCTTATCCAGCCCCCTCATCTTATCAAGCTGTCCAACAACATAATTAATTAGTGCAAGTTTTTTAATCAGCCAACCATCTCCCCCTTTCTTTAAAATAGGTTCATGGCTATAACAAGTTTCTCCACTAAGATGGTTGTAAGCTTGGAAGATTTCCTTTCCATCTGTTAAGACTATTATTTCCCTAACGTTATCATCACTCCAGTTCTGGCCCATCGTGCCATATCTAAAAGTAGACCTACTATCAATAACCCTTGCTTCAATCTCGCCTTCCTTGTATACGTAAGTTTCCGTGCATAATGAATGGTCGCAGGCATCAGAGCCGTGAGCATTGGGATTACCGGTATGGTGCGTTTCTCTAGACCAGTTGCCAAAAGCGGTCGTGAAAGAAGCGAATGCTTCAATTATAGTTGACAGGACAATTTCTTCGGGCGTGTTTGTTTCACGCAAAACTATGGGGTTATTATCATCTGCACCAAGCATGATTTCGTGCTCGTTTACAAAATCTTTAAGCAGCGTATTCTGTCCCTTAACTTTTGTTCCTATGATTTTATCTCTTTTTTTCCCAGATCTAAGCTCTGGGATACTCATCCAGACAAAAGGATTGATTCGATGTTCTCTATAAGTTTCAAAATTTTCTTTTAATTTGTAATGCAGCTTTTCGGCATCATCATTGCTGAGGTGTTCGGGATTGAGAAAATCTTTTAAAGCAAATTTAAATTCAGGAAAATAAATCTTTTTTAATTTTTGCTGGACTTGTTCGCAGCATTCCCGCAAATTAATACTTTGGAGCAGTTTACCCTTATCGTCTATAACAATCCTAACTTGTTTTCCGTTAATATCAATTTTTTTTCCTTTATCATCTTCAACAAGAGCAAAATCAAACAGGTGCTCCCCGGTAAGGACGTAATACATTACTGCTCCTAATGTGTATAATTCGCTTCCCACGGTTACACGGCTTTCCTTTCCTGAAAGAAGTTCTTCCAAAATTTTGGGGTGGGTGTATTGGGTTCCTCCTCTTGTTGGCAGAACTTTGCTTTCCACATCATCCATGCTAGCAGCAAATTGAAAATCTATAAGTTTAACTTTTCCATCAATTCCAATCAAAAAATTAGAAGGTTTTAAATCGCGATGCAACATTTTTTTCTCAAGATGCAAGTAACGCAAGGCTTCTGTAGCCTGCAAAAGAAGGTCCAGAAACTTATCTTGGTTAAGAACTGGCCCAAACAATTCTACATGTTGCTGAAGGCTCTGGGCATCAAGAAATTCTTCTACAGTAATAATGCTGCTTTTATATTCATGGGTATCTAATATTTGTACAATGTTGGGGTGATTAAGTAATTTTAGTCTTTCCACTTCTTTCCTATTTGGATCCCCGCGGGAAAGATTTATTCTTGCCTGCACCGACGGTTCTTCTAGTCCTATCAAACCTTTGGGGACTTTAATGATAACTCTTTTCTGGCGCCGGTCTTGTTCAATATGAAATGCCTCGTAAACCTCCCGATGCTTGCCTTCACCAATTTTTCTGCCCGGGAAATATCTTTTGCTGATAAGAAAATCAGTTAATTCTTGGTCTGGAAATAGATTTGGGTGTTCCATTTATTTCTCAACACACTAAACCCCAGAAATAATAAATCTATTTTTACTTACTGCTAGCCGCCTGCCTTTCCAAATCTCTTTTCTTAGAAATGGCTGCGCTCTTACCCGAGCATAAAGCAG
>CAZKNU010000029.1:0-13961 GCA_964554235.1 uncultured Methanosarcinales archaeon
GAGGTATTGGCTTGGGCATTGCTGAAGAAATGGCTAAAGAAGGGGCCAATGTAGTTATATCTGATCTCGATCAAAAAGATTGTGAAAAAATCTGCCAGAGTTTAGAAAAAAAATATAAAATAAAAACCTTGGCGGTAAAATGCGACGTTTCCAAGAAAAACGAAGTAGATAATTTAATAGAACAAACTATTAAAAAATTTAAACGCATTGATATCTTAGTTAATAATGCGGGTATTGTTAAATTTGGGCCATTGCTGCAAAAGACGGAAAACGATTGGGATACTACTTTAGATATTAATTTGAAAAGTGTTTTTCTCTGCACGCAAGCAGCTGCCAAATACATGATTAAACAAAAAAGCGGAAAAATAATTTCCTTGGCCAGTATTGCCGGAATAGTCGGTTTTGAAAATGTTGCTGATTATTGCGCTTCCAAGGGAGGAATTATTAATCTTACCAAAGAATTGGCTTTAGAGTTAGCAAAATATAATCTTAATGTGAATGCCATTGCTCCGGGAATCATTGAAACCAAGATGACGGAAGGCATGCTTAAAGACGCTAAAAGCCGGGAAAATTTACTGGCCCAAACTCCTTTAGGAAGAATTGGCCAGCCGCAGGATATTGGGAAAGCCGCCGTATTTCTAGCTTCAGAAGACGCTAATTTTATCACTGGACATACTTTAGTAATCGACGGGGGCTGGTTAGCCCGCTGAAAAAGAAATAAATTAAATTATTCAAATAAAAAGTAAACAACTAAGAAGAAACAAGAAAAGAGCTAACTAAAAACCAATGAGATTAAATCTGCTTATCGGGGGAAAAGCTGGACAAGGAATTAATAAACTAGCAGAAATAATTTCTTCCTCTTTAGTGCGCGCAGGCTGGTTTGTGTTTAATTATAAAGATTACCAAAGTGCAATCAGAGGGGGACATAATTTTAATTTAATCAGTATCTCTGACCAAAAAATAGCTGCTTATGAAGATAACTTAGATTTCTTGTTTGCTTTTGATGCACAGACTTATGAAGAACATAAAAAAAATATCAGTAAAAAAACCATTATAGCAACTGCAGACCAAGAGTTAAATAAAAAAGTAAATGGTTTTTTTTTAGATCTTGCTAAATTAGGTAAATTTGGCAATATGGCTTTTGCGGGATTTCTGTTTAAGTGTTTAGGATTAGATAAAAAATTTCTTCTTAACGAAATAGAAAAAGAATTCAAGCAAAAAGAAGTTTGTATCGAGAATAAAAAAATCATTGAACAGTTTTATGCTCCTGAATATAAACTTGACTTAAAACTACTAGAACCGCAACACGAACTGAAGAAGGAACCAAAGAAAGAATCATCAGAACATTTATCAGGATCGGAAGCAATTTCTCAAGCCGCTTTAACTGCCGGATTAGAAATTTATTTTGGTTATCCCATGACCCCCTCTACCGGGGTATTATCTTCTTTAGCTTTAAAGCAAAAAGAAAAAAAAGATTTATTTGTTTTCACGCCTGAAAATGAAATTGCTGTAATCAATGCCGCCCTAGGAGCCAGTTTTGCCGGAAAAAAAGTAATGGTTGGTACTTCTGGCGGGGGATTTGATTTGATGAGTGAAGCAATGAGTCTGCAAGGAATAGCTGAACTGCCTTTAGTAATTCATTTATCTCAACGGGCCGGGCCGGGAACCGGAGTTCCAACTTACTCTAGCCAAGCAGATTTAAATGCAGCTATCTATGCCGGACATGGTGAATTTTCCCGCTTAGTGGTTGCTCCTGGAGATGCAGAAGAAGCTTATGAAAAGACTCTGGAAGCATTTTATCTGGCGGAAAAATTTAATCTCCTGTCAATAATTTTAACCGATAAACATCTGGCTGAATCTGGTTATACTGCTCAAATTAAAAAGTCTTCTTTAATCGTTCCTAAACGAGTAGACTGGTTAAGCAAAGGTGTTTTTAAGAAAAACAGTTATGAACACGACCAGTTTGGAAATACGACGGAAATCGCCGAAGAAATTAAAGAAAATACTGACCGAAGAATTGCTAAAACTAAATTATTAGAACAAGAAGTACAAAAATTTACCCGCTATAAAATTTACGGAACGGGAAAAAATTTATTGATTGGTTTTGGCTCTACTAAAGGAGCTATTCTGGATGCTCTTCCCAACCTTAACCAGTTTAGTTATTTACATTTAATTTATCTGGAACCATTTCCATTAGAAATTCTGGCTTACTTAAAGAAAGCAAAAAAAATATTCGTCGTTGAAAATAATTCTACCGGGCAATTGGCTAGCTTACTCAGTAAACAATTAGCCATTACTATTCCTGAAAAAAATAAAATCCTAAAATATGATGGCCGCCCCTTCACGGCAAAAGATTTGCAAGAGAAGATAAAAGAGGAGACTAAGAGGTAAAATAAAACTAAAAATACTTTCCAAAAAATCATAAAAAGAAAACAAATGAAAAAAAATTAAAATAAAAGAGATAAAAAATGCTGGAAACTAAAAATAAAATCACCTGGTGCCCGGGATGCCCTAATTTCCTGATTAAGCAGGCCGTACAAACTGCAATTACTAATTTAATCCAGCAGGGCTACCCAAAAGAAAGTTTTGTAATCGTTACAGATATCGGCTGCAACAGCAAAATCTATGATTACTTGGATCTCTCTGCTTTTTATGGCCTGCACGGGCGGGCGATTCCGACTGGATTTGGAATTAAAGTTGGCAATCCTAAGTTAAATGTGTTAGTTATTGCCGGAGATGGGGGAACTTATAACGAAGGACTAGATCATTTTATTCACGCCTGTAGATATAATATTAATCTTACTCTTTTAGTTCATAACAATGGTGCTTTTTCCTTAACTACCGGACAAGCTTCGGCAACGACTAAAAAAGGGGTTATAGAAAAAACGCATCCGTTTGGCGTGCAAGAAGATGCCCTTAACCCGTTAAGTTTAGCCTTAGAATCGGGAGCCAGTTTTGTAGCCAGAACTTCGGCTTTAGATTTGAATCAGATGATTGCAATAATTGAGCAGGGGATAAAACATCCCGGCTTTTCATTTATAGATATTTTACAGCCCTGTTTAGTTTACAATAATTTTTCAGAAATTTTGAAAAAAAATAGTTATACTCTAAAAAATCCTTTACCGTTGGAAAAAGCATTTATTGAAGCCAGAAAAAGCGCATTTGCTTTGGAAAACCCTGCTAAAGAAAAAATAGCCCTGGGTCTTTTTTTCCAGGAAAAAAAACCAACCTTTGAAGAGAAATATGCTCAAAACCGAAATATTTAAAAACAAAAAGCCTTTTTAACCATTAAGTAAATGATGGGTGTTAATCATTCTGGGTGTTAATTATGGAAGAAAGCTTAAAAACTGGTACAACCACCGTGGGTTTAGTCTGTAAAGAGGGTATTGTCTTAGCTGCTGATAAAAGAGCAACAGCTGGGGACATGATTGTCGACAAAAGAGCAGAAAAAGTTCATATTATTTCTGACGATTTTGCTTTAACGATTGCCGGAGGAGTTTCAGACGCGCAACTGCTGATCAAACTAATTCGGGCCGAACTTAAATTAAAAGAAGTGTATACCGGCAAAAGGCCGACCGCAAAAGAAGCAGCAAATTTATTGGGCGGTTTGGTTTATAACGCTATCCGCAGGCCTTCCATGCTGCCGGGAATCGTTCATTTCCTTTTGGCAGGCAAAGATATTCAAGGATTACATTTATATGATTTATTCCCTGACGGAAGTATTACCCAAATAAGAGATTACATTTCTTCCGGTTCAGGATCCGTTTTCGCTTATGGAGTATTAGAAACCCATTATAAAAAAGATATGACTGTAACTGAAGCAGTGGAAGTGGCCGTAAAAGCAATTAATACTGCTCTGCAAAGAGACTGCAATACCGGCAACGGAATAGATGTAATGGTTATAAACGAGAAGGAAATTAAGCGGGTGATGCACAAAGAATTAGTGTATAATTTGTAAGAATGAATAAATTTTAAACAATCAATCTTCTGGTTTATTATTACCTGTATTATCATAAAAATCCATTGGGTTTTTAGGATGCCAAAAATTTCTAACGAAATTTTTGTGCATCATAAATTAGTACATTATCATGTGAGGAAAACACATTTAACCATGGCAGATATATTAAAAGAAATCATAAAAATCCTTCCTAAAGGCAAAATCTCTGATGCTGCTTTTGAAGGAGCAAACATTGTACTTTATACTAAAGACCCAGATTATTTCATGGATAATCAAGGCACAATTAGAGATGCGGTAAAAGAGTTCAGGAAAAGAATTGAACTGCGTTCCGATCCGGCTTTATGCTTAGAAGTGGAGAAAGCAGAAAAAATCTTAAAAGAACTGATTCCAGAAGAAGCGGGAGCCCAAGAATTTATTTTTGACCCGCCGCGGTCACAAGTGATTATCCATGCCGATAAACCTGGGTTAGTTATTGGAAAACAAGGAGAAATCTTAAGAGATATAAAAGCTAAAACTTATTGGGTGCCTTTGATAAAACGATTACCGCCGATTAGATCGAAATTAATTGAAAGTATCCGTTCCGTTCTTTATGAACATGCTGATGAGAGAAAAAAATTCCTGGACAAAACTGGACACCGAATTTATGACGGCTGGATCAGGGCAAAAAAACATGAATGGGTTCGTTTATCCTGTTTAGGTGCATCCCGGCAAGTTGGAAGAACCTGTTTCTTACTCCAAACCCCAGAATCAAGAATACTCATAGACTGCGGTATTGACGCCAGCCAGGAAGGCACGGAAGCTTATCCTTTTTTAGATGCGCCTGAATTTAATATCAGTGAATTAGATGCAGTTATCGTCACCCATTCGCACTTAGATCATTCCGGATTGATCCCTTATTTGTTTAAATTTGGATACACTGGGCCGGTATATTGTACTCTCCCTACCCGAGATGTTATGGCCCTCTTGCAATTAGACATGGTTAAAATTCAGCGCAGTGAAGGTAAAGAACCGATTTATACCAGCGAAGAAGTCCGGCAAATGGTTCTGCATACCATCTGCTTAGAGTATGAAGAAGTAACTGATATTACTCCCGATGTTCGGTTAACTTTTTATGGCGCCGGGCACGTGATTGGGAGTTCAATTGTCCATTTGAATATTGGGAACGGCCTGCATAACTTTGCTTATACTGGTGATTTAAAATATGCCCGAACTAATGTCCTGGAACCGGGCAATACTCAATTTCCCCGCCTGGAAACTTTAATGATTGAGTCAACTTATGGTGGAAAAGAAAACGTCATGGCCGAAAAAGAAGCAGATGATTACATGATTAAAGTGATTAAAGAAACTTTTGCAAGAGGAGGCAAGGTATTAATGCCCGTTCTTGGCTCGGGAAGAGCGCAGGAAGTAATGGTTATTGTAGAAAGATTGATGCGAGAAAAATTAATCCCGGATTCGCCGGTATATATTGATGGAATGCTTTGGGACGTTACGGCCATTCACACGGCTTACCCGGAATATTTGAATCGGAATATTCGGGAACAAATTTTTCATAAAGAAAACAACCCTTTTTTATCTGGAATCTTTAAGCAAGTTGGATCGCCTAAAGAAAGGAAACAAATCATGTTAGAAGAAGGGCCTTGTTTGATACTAGCAACTTCAGGAATGCTTACCGGCGGACCTTCCGTTGAATACCTTAAAGGCCTGGCGGAAGGAAAAAAACATTCTTTGATTTTCAGCTGTTACCAGCCTCCGGGAAGTTTGGGTTACCGCATCCGAAATGGAGAAAAAGAAATTATGGTAAGAGAAGAAGGCAAAAACCAGACCATAAAAATAAATATGGAAGTGCACAAAGTTGAAATTACCAACCACTCTGACCGAAAACAATTGATGAATTATGTGAAAAGATGCAATCCCCAGCCCAAAAAAGTCATCGTAGTGCACGGAGAAAGTTCCAGATGCTTGGATTTGGCCTCATCAATACATAAAGTGTACCGCATTGAAACGGTTGCCCCTAAAAATTTAGAAGTGATTAGGATTAAATAAATAATTCTACTAAAGTCACCGCCTAGGCCAAGAGGGCACCAAGCAATTCTATCTACAAAAATTAATTACTTTTTCTTTAGATAGACTGCTAGAAAAAGGCGAAGGTGCCGGCCAAGGTGACTTTAGCAGAGCGGAGCTAATTCTACCTAAATATTTATAAAAACAGATATGAATTTAATAACGTTAGTGCCAGCGTCGCATACATAAAGGGTTCTGACCCTTTAGTCGCGACTCGTCGTTCATTCACATTCACGCCAGCGTCGCATAACTCGGTATTGCGCAGGTCTTGAAAACCTGTTCCTTCGGGAATTCTCGGTTCAAATCCGAGCGCTGGCGCTTTTTATTAATTCAACAAAAACCAACAATACTTTTTTAAAACACTTAAAAAATTTATTATAATTGATGAATAAAACAATATTGCTCTTGTACGTAATCTTTATTTTCCTTACTGCTAGTTTTGTTATTGCACCCAGCGCAGGAGGTACATCCAGTGCGGGAGGAGGAATATCTGGCGATTCAGAAACTTCATCTGGTAGTAGTTCTAGAAGCGATACTTATTTTGGTGACCTAAAATGTTACGACACCGGCCAGCTTACCTTTCAACAAAAGCCAGTAATAAAACCAGTAATTGTAGAAAAAGAAGATGGTACTAAATTAACCATTTCGGGCGAATGGGAAGGAACCACTTTTAAATCTGAAGAAGCAGAAGTTAATAGCCCGGGAATTTATACCATTAGTGATTCTAAGAACGGCAATAAAACCATTGGATGTCCGGGATTAAAATTTAGTTGTAAACTGGTTGAGTTAGATCTTCAGAGCTGTTCTTACGAAAATAATCAAATTATAGCAACATTTACTTTATTCGGAAAAGGCGCTTCTGTTGATGATTTACAATTCCAATTTCAGAAAGATAATTCATCACAATTTTTACTGTATAATAAAGGTTCATTTTCATCCGAGTTAAAAAACCCGCAAATTTCAGAAAAAAACAATGGATATATACTAACAGTTGCTAATGTTCCTGGTATTTCTGGGCTTAAGGTTAGTTATCCAAAATGTGTTGGTAAATATTATGTTCAAAAAAGAATTGATTGTTTAAAATCATCCCAACAAGAAGAAATAAATAATTATAAAGAAGAAATTTACGAGAAAAAAGCTGGAGAATTACAAGAAAAACAAGAAAGGTTGATTATCTCAAGAATTATCTCTTTCTTTAGAAGATTTTTTTCTAAAAATATTTAAAAATATTTATTTAATGAAAATGGAACTTATATTTCCGCCCATTTTTTATTATACCTTAATCTTTTTATCTTCCCAAACCAATTATTTCCTCGCTATTCCCCATAATAAATTAAAATAATTTCTGAAGGCATTCATTATGTTTTTATTATTAATAAGGATGGCAGCAGGCTCAATTCCCCAGACAATAATTGCTACTTTGCCGCCATAAATGTTTAAAGATACCGGAGATTCATACTGCTTGGGAAGAGTTCTTACCAAGGCAAAGGGCACCATTTTGCCTTTCTGCCCGCCGGTATAGATTATCTTAAGCTGGATCTGTTTTATGACCCGTTTTGCCGTATAATGCCCAATATAATAAGACAAGGCTTTTTGGGCGTAATCTGCCGGGCCTAAGACCAGAATTTCTCCTTTAGACTGCAATTGGTCTTCAAAGATGAACCGGACTCCTTCAATTCCTTTATAAAATTGGGTTTCCTGCTTATTTTTAACTTCATTAAATTTTGCTTCCAGAAGGGGCATCACTCCAAGCAGCGCGTCTTTTTTTGCCTCTATTGAATTGAGGACCTTTTGGGGATCCAAAGCCATGTACATTCTTTTGTTATTCTCGCGTATGAAGCTAACCTGCCCCTTTTCAATCATCCGCTCGAGGGCATCATAAACATTTCTGCGGTGAATGCCCGTCTTTCGCGATAAGGCTCCGGCCGGTGCTTTGCCTAATTCAACGAGGGCAACATAAATCTTGGCTTCACCAAGGGTTAAGCCCGCACCCATTAATTCTTCATACATAAGTTTAGAGAAATAGCCTATATTTTTATATCTTGCGGTGAATTTTACATTTTGTGGTAATGTTAATCACCCCAATCTTTTTTATACTTCCTGCCTTTAAACTCTTTAGGTGAACAAAAATGAAAGAAAAAATGAGATTATTAAAGCCTATCGAGCCCATGCTGGCAGTTTACGCCGGCGGAGAAAATGTCTACCAAGACATATTAAACCGGCACCACCAGCTTACTTTTGCCGAACTTAAATACGACGGCTACCGGCTCCAGCTGCATAAAAAAGGAAGCATTATTAAAGGATATACCCGAAACCTTAATGACGTGCCTTTAGATATTTATCCTGAACTGTCCTCTTCTTTAAGCAGCCTGCCGAACTGCATTCTGGACTGTGAACTTAACGGAGGTATTGGCCATGCCGGATTTAAAGCAGTAAAACACCGATTTAGAAGCAAGAAAACGGACTTAACTGCATATGAGAAGAAAGCAGACTTAAGTAAAATAGTGGAATTAAGGGTTTTTGACGTTCTTTACTATGGCCAGAAATGGCTGATGGAACTTCCTTTGTCTGAAAGAAGAAATTATACTGAAAGGATTGGAGAGCCCAAGATTAAGCCCGGACAGCAATGGAGAGTAGATGATGCTAAAACTTTAGAATCTTTATTTGAATCACTGACCGAAAGCAAGCATGAAGGGCTGGTCTGCAAAGACCCTTGTTCACTTTACCTGCCAGGGAATAGAAGCGGCAAATGGACCAAGCTCAAAAGGTTTGAAACTTTGGATTTAGTCGTGCTGGGAGCTTACCTCAGCAATGAAGAAATAAGCCAAATTCTTTGCGGCGCCTATAATGAAGAGTCAAAATGCTTTGAAACGCTGGCAAAAATAAATGCCAAGCGCGAGGGAATTAACAAAGTGTTAGCGGAGCTGCTTAAAGGCAAGCTTCAAGCGGAAATACCCGCAACGGTAGTGATTCATCCTAATGCAAAAAGCGAAGATTTGCCCCAACTTTATGTTGAGCCCAAATCTTCAGTAGTTGTAGAAATAAAAGCCATGAATATAAATCATGGCAAGAATGAATATAGCTGCGGCTTCGATGGAAACAGGTCTTATTCTCTGCGGATAGCCTGGGCCAAGCAGCTCCGGGAAGACAAGAAACCAAGCCAGGCCACCACCACCAAAGCAGTGGCAGAATTATATAAAATTCAGGAGGGATTATAAAATGATAAATACTAAAACCATGTTAAACGAAGTGAAAAAAAGGGCGCTTTCGGAGGCGATGCTGGAAGAAATTAAACAAGAGATAATTACAGACTTATCCGCAGTCCAGCGGGAAGGCATCGACCAGCTTATAACTCATCTTGAAGGCAGTGGCTTTTTCACTTCCCCCGCTTCAACTAAATTTCATGGCAATTATGCTGGCGGCTTGGCTGCCCACAGCCTAATGGTCTATAAAGAGTTTGATTTTTTGCTGAAAAGATATTCTGGAACTTTGGAACCGGACAGCAGGCGAATTGCCGGCATTTGTCATGACGTCTGCAAAATAGGAGTCTACCAAAAAAATGAATCAAAAAGCGGGCGGACTCCGGCTAAGCCTTATCTCTTTGATGATCCTTTTCCCATTGGCCACGGGGAAAAATCATTGTATATTGTCTCACAATACCTAGAGCTGACCACAAAAGAAGCTTTGCTGATCAGGTGGCACATGGGCGGCTACGACCATAATTACGAAATAAACGAAGATAAAATAAAAGAGCTCTGTCCGGAATTAGTCCTGCTTCACTGTGCTGACCAGCTGGTTTCCGGAGGGTTGAACCTGTAAGACCAACTGCTTTTTGGTTGGTGTATGCTTTTTTTACATATTTTAGTTTTATTGTATTTTAGTAAATGACAAAAGTTCTGGGACAGAACGCTATGACATTTACTATGCACAGAAATACAACGATATTTCTGGCACGCCAAAAATTTTAAATTTTTGAGCGTTTAAAAAACGACATGATTGTTTTAACACTTATGTCGTTTTTTATTTTAAAATATGTGATTTAAAAGCGAAAGATTTATAATAAATTAGAATTAACTGTTAGTTAGAAAAAATTAAATATAAAAAAAGAGGTGTTGAAGAATGGTGAAAGAAAAAGAGAAATACGATTGAGGTGAAGATGTTACATGAATAAAGCATTAAAAGCTATTTTACTTGCAATGTTAAGTAAGAAGTGTATTGGCGGAAAACATACGCCTGAAGAAAAATTAATTAAGTCAAAAACGAAATGGCTTGAATCTGATGAAAAAAAAGAATTCGAGAAAGAGTATAAACAAACGATAAATAATAGCATCATCCTTCGCTCAAAGAAGATGACTGGGAAAGGATCGGATTGGCATGTAAGCTTGAATCCAAGAAGGTTAAAAGAATTATATGAAAAATTGAGTATGCAATGAAAAGGTGTTAAAAATGAAAAATAATGGTGCATTTTGTGAAACCTATGGCGCTACCATAGAAAATGGTGTCTTAGAATACCTGTTAGAAAACCAGGATTTGGATATTGCCATTGGCGATATGGCAAAAGAACTAAATATAAGCAAACCAAAAGCATATGAAATAATTAAAGAGTTTGAAAAAAAAGATTATATTATTAAAACTAGGATTGTGGGAAAAACCCAACTATATAAATTGAATAAAAAAAATATTAGGGTAAAAATATTTTTGAGAAACTTTGATGAATGTTTGCAATTAGTGATTGAAGAACACAGCAATAAGAGTTCTACAATTAGCGCTCCAATGAATATTGGAATAGCCTCGGCAAGATCGTTTTGATTTACATTCACGCCAGCGTGGCATACACAAAGGCAACACCTTTGGTCGCCCCGTTGTCGTTCACTTGCGTTCACGCCAGCGTGGCACAATCCGGTACTGCGTCGGATCTCGAGACGAATCTCGAACTGGATTAAGAGCTAACCGATTCCTGCGGGAATTCTCGGTTCAAAAGATATTAAGAGAAAGCTTGTATCTGATTTTCCGAGCGCTGGCGCTTTTTTTTACATATTTTTTAAAAAATTAACTACGCAAAACAAAACTTAAAAATACTTAAACCCTGCTTCTGCCAACAATTCCTTCTGCCAGTCCTGCAGGCAGCTGCAATCGTGATTGAAAACAATCTTGTTCATCTGTTCTTTATTGATAATCAAATGGCCTTTTATTTTTAGTTTAGCAGCGAGCTTGGCCTGCAATTCGTATAATTTTTCAAACTGTTCTTTCTCTTCCACGGTGCTGTATTTCCGCTTGATTTTTACCAGTTGAACCGGTTCCTTCTTTCCTTTTTCCACTGCTTCCCGAAATAGCTCTGCTTTAACTCTTACAATCGGATGCACGCCCCGCAGCTGATTCCAATTTACGGAAGAATCGGCGGCCAATTCTTTTAAGCGTTTATTGCTGATGACAAAATGAACCGGACGGTCGACTAACTGGGCCATTTTTTTACGCAGAAAAAATAATTGCTTGAAAATACCCAATTGCCGTTCAGATAATTCCTTTACTCCCCGAACCTCCAAATAATCCTGTTCAGTATAGTTAAATAGGGTTTTTTCAATAACGGCAAATTCTTCTTCTGCCCAGGATAGGCGGCCTTTCTCTTTTAATTCTTTTTTTAAGATTTCCCGCAACGGCAAGAGATAGAGAATATCCGTTACCGCATAGGATAACATCGCCGGGGAAATAGGGCGCTTGGTCCAATCGGCCATCTGGAATTTTTTTTCTTTGTGAATACTTAAATATTCTTCCAATAAGGAGCCTAAACCAATATTTTCTTTTCCTAATAGTAAAGCGGCAATCTGGGTGTCAAAAATATTTTTAGGACGGCAGGAAAATTGTTCAAAGAGAATTCTGAAATCAAAACCGACATCATGGAATACTTTTTGAACATTTTTATTTTCAAAAACAGCAATTATGGGCTTAATTTCTTTTAAAGCCAGCACATCGACAATCCAGTTCTCTAACCCATTAGAAATCTGAATCAAAGAAAGGTAAGCACCATAATGATGCAGATTATTCTCACATTCCAAATCGACCGCTAAATCAGCAGAAAGCCCCCACTGTTTAGCTGCTTCTTCTAAAGCAGCGGGAGTATCAATATAAGTAAAATGAGCCATAAATCAAATATTTAAAAGTAATATATAAATTGTTTTGTTTTTTTAGCTTAGCGGCAAAACAATTAAACAAACAGGCTCTGTAGAAACCCTCGCCAAAGGGCCAGTGACGTAGCCCAATTATTTGTGAATATAATTTGCAGCGATTGCGACCCGCACACGGTGCTCGATATGATATTACATTGATTCGAGCAACGGAACGAGAGGGTTTCTACAAAGCCAAACAAACAATAAAATATAAAAACACCATTTATTTACAGTTAATGGATGATGGAAACCCTGATTACCCAAATACGCAGTCTTAGAAAAGAAGTAAGAGCAACTTTGCCCTTTGTCCGGGAAGAAATAGATGGCCTTATTAGGAATAAAGAAACCTCCACCCCGCAAATTGAAAAAACATTAGATCTTTTATTAAGTTTCATCTCTTTAGGATATGGAGCAGAGGAATTCCAAAGATTAAATGCCTATTACTACACCATCAACCCAGAATATTCAGATAAGTATGGGCGTATTTTCAAAGAATATTTCCACGATTAAACATAGCTGCTTAAGTAAAGTTTAATATTAATAATAAAGTTTTAATATTCCTAAAAAATATTAACCTAAATGAAGCAAACTACCCCTTTATTATCAGTTCTGACTTTAGCATTAGGGTGTATAGAGCCGCAATTTCCATCGGGAAATTTTTCTTCCAACCCTGCCCTTAGCTCAAATAATTCGGCCAGCTTAGTTTGCTCTGAATCAACAAGTTCGCTGGAAGAGACGGTAAATCAGGAAAGGGAAGATAATAATAACCCTATTAAAAGAAAGAATGAAGAAATTTATGAATGCGATGTTAACACTTCTAATTTTTTTATTCCGGAATTGCTAGCTAAATCAATTAATGCCGGATTATATTTTGCTTCCAAAGGAATCTTTGCTGATCCTCAGCAGAGAGAACGATATGGGCTGTTTTATACTTTTGAACCTTATCCGGAACGAATGGAACACTATCAAAAAGCGCTGGAAAGAAAAAATGGTGCAGAAACACCTAAATTAGATTTTAAACTTAGTGTGAATAATTATTATGCTACTTCTGCAAACTTGAAACAGATTGAAACCCTAAAGAAAAAAGCAAAGCGCAGCAAAAATGAAGAAGCTTTGTTAAAAGCATTGGAAGAAAAAGTAGCTAATGCAAAAGAAATACAGCAAATTCTCCACTGGGAAGGATTTTACTCCGGAGAAATAAACGGAATTTATCCGCAGAAGTCTGTTCAGAAATACCAGCGTTTTCGTCATTTGTCTGCTCATGGTTGGGTAGATTTAGAAACCAAACAACAAATGGTTTTGCCTTTAGAACAGCAGGCTTTTCCGGAGCAGCAGAACATCTTACATATTTTAGAAGAACGAGTCTTTCATGCTCAATGCCGCATTAATGAAAAAGAAGTTTATCCTTATGTGCTTGAGGATGCCGCATTAGATAAGTTAGTAAGTTCAGCAGCAGAACAATTGGGATTAAATTCAGTTAAAGGGGCAGCTAATTTTTTTAAAAATAATCCGGGCGAAGTTACCGTGCAGCTAAACATACCTGAACGGTATGTTCAGGAGACGATGAGTTTAGAAATGCAGGTAATCAAATCTAAAAAAGACCGCTCCAAAACGTCTTTCACTTTATTTGCCTGGGAAGATGGAGAGCTGGTAGAATTATTTAAACGCAGAGCCGTCGTTGGCGGCCCGCATAAAGTCTTTGGGGTAAAAAGAGAATTTGACACGCCGGCGGGAGAAGCTTATTTAAAACGGGTAATAGTGATGCCGCATTGGAATCC
>CAZKNU010000030.1:0-13909 GCA_964554235.1 uncultured Methanosarcinales archaeon
CTCTTAGCACCATTGAACTTAACATGACTGCTGATGATGACTATTGGGTGCCTGCTGGTGGAAAGTTAAGCGAAGTCATTGCTGCTGCTGGTGATGAAGATGAAGTTCTTTTTGGTGGAGCTTTTGATATAGAATACAAAGGCTTAGCTGAACAGGAAACTAAAGAATTAAAGCTAAAAACATCATCGTCAAAGCGATATAAACTGCAGTTACATGATGGAGATGGTAATGCTGTAGAACTTCCGGTAGCTTATGCTGAAGGAACCTATAACTTGTCTTTTGGTGAAGAATCCCATGTAGCGACTTCTAGGAATAACCAGAAGCGATTAGTTCTTGGTGAAGGCAGGGTCACTGGTGGTGGTGGAGTAATTGAAAAAGATGACTACTTTGTCATAACTGGAGGAACAGCTGCTGATGGTTCGGCAAAATCGTACTTAATGCAGTATAAAGGTGCAGATAAAGTTTCTAAGACTAGCCCAAAAATTAAATTTAAAAATACGGGCAGTGGAGAAACTTTAGAATACTCTGTATCTAGCACTAACCGAACGGCAACTATTAAATTAGGTGGTTATTCCTTTGGTGTTGATGGTGTAGGTATAACTGCAGATGACTTCCCTATCTTTGTAGATTTAGATGGTAGTGGGGGGGCGCCTGCTGTTGCTGGAAACATAACTTTTGTAGATTATTTTGGGTCTCAATGGGCATTTAAGCCTAACACCATGGATACTTTATTAGGTTATGACGACCTTGCTGGTGTTAACTCATCCGCAATAGCATTCGTTCAGATAACTCAGACTACGCCAAATGCTGATGACTACGACAATGTTGCTCCATCGACATTAATACTGAACCTTACCACAGCTGCTGGACCAGAAACGCGAGCAGATTTGTATGGGGTTACTTTGTTAACACCTGATGGGGAAACGGAAGTTAAGTATGGTTACACATCTATGGGTACGTTTATAACTCACAATGAGCCAAGTAGTGACCCAGACGAAATAACCCTGCTTTACCCAGCTAAACAAAAATTGCCGCAAGTTTACTTTACTAGTGGAGCAACTACAACCTCTACGGTAAGTGGCGGGGAATTAGTTGCTGTAACTGTTGTTGACGCTACCAAGTTAGACAGCGAAGTTGCTAGTGTGAAAGCACAGAACTTAATCGTTGTTGGTGGACCTTGTGTTAACACTGTAGCAGCTGAATTGTTGGGTAACCCAGCAGACTGTACTGAAGGATTTACCCCTGGCAAAGCAAGAGTTAAATTGTTTGAGCACGCTAATGGTAATGTAGCTATGTTAGTAGCTGGTTACAGTGGCGCAGACACAAGACTTGCTGGTAAAGTAATTGCACACAGATGGGCAGAATTGAGTGGAACCGAAGTAGAAGTTGAAGGTACCACTTACAGTGATGCAACCATCAGTAAATCTGCAGTAACTAAATAAGCCTTAACCGGCTATTTTTTTTCTTTTTTTCTTTTTCTTTTTTAAACGTTTTTGGGAATAATGTGTTTAGAACAAAGTTTTATAAATTAGGGAAAAATTATGCTGTTATCATGCTTAATAATAATTATCTGCCGGCAATTTTTTTTCTGTTGCTGTTAATTTTATCTGTATTTGTGATTAAACCCCTCTTCTTAGCACTGTTTTTAAGCGCTTTGCTGGCTTATATTATTTATCCTGTTTACAAATGGCTGTTAAAAAAAGTTAAAAATAAAACGATAACTTCTTTACTGGTTTGCCTGGTTGTTTTTCTGATGCTGGTAATTCCGGCAGCTTTTTTTGTAAAAATTTTAGTACAGGAATCTTACCTAATTTACTTACTAGTAAAGCAAAAATTAGCCGTAGGTCTGTTTAGGGATTGCGGCAATACTTTTTGTGAAATGATTAAAGATTTTGGACAGAATGAGTGGGTCAATTCTCAAATTAAAAATATACTTAAAACAGCTACTGATTGGGTTATTCACAAAGGTTCTGCGTTTTTAATCAGCTTGCCTAAATTATTATTAAATTTATTTGTAATGTTTTTTACTTTATTTTATTTTTTAAAAGATGGCGAGGAATTAGTAGCCCGAATTTATTCTTATCTGTGTATTCATCATAAGAAAGGAGCTTTACTTTTGGGAAGGCTAAAAGAAATCCTTCGTGGGTTAATATATGGTTATTTAGTGGTGGCTCTTATTCAAGGTGCGCTAGGAGCTTTAGGTTTCTTTATTTTTGGGATCTCTTCTCCATTGTTCTGGGGATTAGTAATGGCTTTTTTGGCATTGATACCTATTTTAGGAACGGGAGTAGTCTGGGTACCGGCATCGCTCATTTTAGTTTTAGACGGAGTTTTCCAGAATTCCACTCATTTAATTGTTAAAGGAATTGCTTTATTTGTTTATTCATTCATATTTGTGGGCAGCATAGATAATCTTATTCGTCCGAAATTAATTGGAAGAAAAGCTAAAGTTCACGTTGCTATCGTCATGGCCGGAATTTTTGGCGGAATTTTGATGTTTGGACCTATTGGCTTAATTCTAGGTCCTTTAATCTTGTCGCTTACTGCAGAAATCATTGACATTTATTTAACTAAAAGAACGGAATAGTATTGATTGTATGATCAGCGATTCAATAATTTAAAATTATAGTGATAATACATGTTCTAACAGCGAACAGTTTGTAACTAATCTTTTTTCATCATCCCAATCAAAGTGCTGAATAGACTTATATCCTGCTCCTTTTAGAACTTTTTTAACATCTATTGGGTTTTTAGTTTGATCACACAATTCCAGTAAGGTAACCGTAGTCAAATCGTTTTTTGGGTTGCTTAAATAATCTTCACTAAAATGTCTGGCCTGTTTTGCTGCGGCAATTAGTGCATCCATCTGATTATCAGCAGTTAACACTTCATCTTGTTCTTCATACATCGGATATTTTACTCCCAATCCTGGAGAAACTCCGCCATCAATCCCAAATTTTGTGTGGTATTCCATTTTAAGAATAGAACTTTATTTGAATTTAAATAGATTTTGAGGTTAGAAAATAATTATTATTATCATCATCCAAAACTATCTTCTTTTAGCATAATCAATCAACTGCTGCAGATAATTCTGCAGTTGGATCTGTTCTGGCACATGGCGTAAAAAGAACTTATTGCTTAGGTTTATAGAATAAGAATGAAACAGTTTGTCTAGTGGATCTTGGTGGGGGGCAGTGTTAGTTATGTTTACATAATAAATTGTTTCTTTCCCTAAAGTTATCCTGTTTTGGTAAAAATTATATGGTTGATAAGCTTTATAGACCGAGTAAATTATTCCTGAAACCACAATGATTAAAAATAAGATTAAAGAAATTAATTTGACTAAAGTTTCCTGCTCAGCCCCCAATTCTAACAGATAAACATTTAATAAAATTCCTAAGTAAAAAATAGTTCCCAACACCACTAAAGAAACTATTTTTGGAATAAGCGTCCTGGCTTTTGATTGAGGTAATACATATAAAGGTGTTTCCTGCGGTTGGGGTTCCTGTAGTTCCATTTTAAATCCAAATCTTTTCCAGTTTAAATGTTTTATGGCTAAATTAGTTAATAAGAAAAAATGGGCCTGCCCGGAAATTCGGATTCAAACCGGGTCAAGTCACTTCGTTCGTGACCCGTTTCTCGCTTCGTTCGAACCGGGGATCCCCGCCATATCAAAATCGGCGCAATTTGGAAGATTCTTCCTGTGCCGAATATGTCGAGGCGGTATCATCTATGGTCTCATTAAGAGATAGCCACTAGACCACAAGCCCAATTTTAACATAATTTGATACCAAAGACTTATATTCTTTTATAAACTTTCTTTTTTTAGGAGAGGTTAGTGTTTAACAATGGATCCAGAAACAGAATTCCTGTGCGGACTGATAGAATTGCAGCATGGACTAAAAGTACAAGAAAAATTAAAAGTTCTTGCGGCTAAAATTCCTTGGGCCCAGAACTGGCCGGAAGATCAGCAATCTTTCTGGAATGCCGAAGCTTTTATGTGGCAGCACAAGATTAACCAAGAAAAAAGGCAGTTGATTGCCCGGGAATTAAATTTTTTAGTTACAGATTTACCCACAAAAAATCTGGATCTCGGCTGCGGAGCATATAGTTATCTGCCTTCCGTTGGAGTGGACTTTTCGGATAAAATGCTGCAGTTTAATGACCAATGCACGGAAAAAATTACTGCCGATTTAGAACATCCTTTACCATTAAAAGACCATAGTTTTGATTCAGTTACGGCTATTTTTGTTTTAAATTACATTAAAAACTACCCTTGCCTGTTATTAGAAATAAGCCGGGTTTTGAAAGAAGAAGGCTTTTTGGTAATGATTTTGTATTCCAAACAGATTAATGCTTGGCAGCGGCAGAAAGAAGTAAATTTTTTTACTTTTAAAGAATGGGAAAAGATCCTTAAAAAAGCTGGTTTTTTGGTCGATTTTTATAAAAAAGACAATTTGTGGTTTTTTAAATGCAGGAAAACCAGTTGAGTCAACAGTGCTAAGGGGGTAAAGCTAATTATTCGGTGTTAGCCGCCTTGGCCGTTCGTCGCTCCGATTTCTGGTAGTGTTTTTGCTAGAGTACTGATGAATTTTTTGAAGAAATCGGACAATAATTCCATGCAAGCAGTTGTAGTTAGCTCCTCACCTCTTGGCCATGGCGGCAGCTAACACCCTTAACTTAACAGCACTTACCAAGAGAAAATTTATTAAATAGAACAGCCCTACTACTGCTTAAGGTGATTAGATGGATCGTTCAGAATTATTATTAAGGTATGGTTTCATCAAGAAAAATAAAAAAGATAATTATTATTATGACGAAAAAAAAGGGTGGTATGAGCCCGTAGCCGGGTATAAACTTAATGTTAAAGAAGATGCTTCAGAAGAAGAAGCAGAACTGGTCCCCCATAATTATGTTAAGACCGGTTATCCTCCGCCCATTAAAACGTATGTTCTTTCTCTGGAAATGTTTGATATGAGTTTAGAAGAACCTTATTTCTGGATTATTGATACTCTTAAAGAGAATTTTGCTATTTTAGAAAAATTAGAAGATTCATTTGCAGCGGCAGAAAATTCAGCTTTCTTTGGAGTGACTCAGCAGCGCTTGGGAGCACAGCAGGATAAAGTTTCTCAATACTTAGCGACCATGGGTAAAATGATTAAAGAATTGTTTCAGATGGTTCGGGAATTAAGGATTATTGATGAACGACTAGGTTATTATGACCGGGTAGAAAAAGAAATGGGCAAGCCGCTTGACCAACGCAGTAAAAGTGATGAAATCACTTTAAAAGGTTTCTTTGTTGATTTGGTGCAGGGCGGAGGAAAAAATGCTGCCTCGGTTTATGGTATGGCCCGAGAATTAGAATTTATTACTCTTCCCGACTTATTCTTTGATGCTCCTGCATTTAAGAATGTTGAAGAGTTGGACCGCTACATAGGGGGTTTGGGAAAAGATTTTAACCGAAATGTAGTCAGAGTTCTGCAGCGGCATTTAAACCAATATCGGGAATGGAGAATAAGAACGCATCAAGAGCATAATAACCGCAGGAAATTCATGCTGCAATATCTGCTGCAGCATTATAAAATTATTGAAATGTATTTGAATTGGACTAAACCTTATTTACGAAATGTTTCTCATTTAACCATGAAAGAAAAAAGTATGGAATCTGTAGATATGGTTTCCGCCTTTGAAGGAAGCATGTTAGATGTAGAAGTTCTTGCCCGAAAGGAAGAGAAAGGCGCCAATGGTTGCGTGCTGGTAACTTTTAATTATCGCACCCGGCCAGAAATGAAAGTGGTTCAGGAAGGATATCAAAGAGGGCCGGTGCATGTCGGAAAAATGATTATGACCGTAAGAGGATACACTTGGACCAATAAGCAGCTGGAAAATTATAAAAAATTAAAAAAGAAAGAAGAATTTCTGTTATTGGGGGAAGTATCTTCCTCGGTTAAGAAAGCCATGGATGCTTTAGGCGAAGAATTAGAAAAATATTTACAGGAAGCAGTAGGCAACGCTGAAAAAAAAACAGAAATTCCAGAAACCGAACCTAAAAAGTCTTTGATGGAAAAAATGTTTGGCGATTTCTATACCCCTAGTTCTGTAAAAAAGACCATTCCAACTAAATCTAAACGGGAATTAGAAGCAATAGAAAGAAGTACAGAGAAGGCTTTAAAAGGTCTTCAGAAAGATGTGCGTGGTGCTTGCTGGGGAACCTTCCATTACTTTAAGAAAGCACACGACATGATTGCGTGGTAGAAAGTAAAAATAAATTATTCCTTTTTAATATCATCTAATTTTAAAACTGGAATAATGGTGGTTCTAAATCCGCGTTCATTTCTAAGCGCGGGATTTGTTTTAGCATCTTCCCCGCTTGGATAATAACCCCATTCATGTTCTTGAGTTTGAGCATACACCACCACTCCAACTAAGCTAAATCCGTCTGGAACGGTTTCAGTATATTGTTCCAAATCAAGTTTTGATTCCTTTTTATAAGACCAAACTGAATTTACCCAGGGTTTAACTTTTGATTTCTTAGGAAGATATTTTCTTGCTGCTACTTTAGATGAAAATACGGGAGAATTAATCCGATCATAACTAATAACATAAACTTCTGCAACTTTGCTTGGGAATAAGTTTGTTTGTTCCATAATGATTGATTTTTTTCTTTTTATTTTAAATGTTTTGTTTACTAGGGCCCCATAAATATTCTTCTCTTAATAAAAGCTCTGTAGAAAAAGTCTTGGCCTTTCACTCGTTCAGTTCTAAAAAGTGTAAATTTAAAGAATAAAAACTTGTTTAAAGATGGAACCGAACCGGTAATATATCTTACGACTCAAAGGTACTCGTTCAAATCTTGGCCTAGACGACTTTTTCTACTAACTCTCTAACAAAGCAATCTTTATATACTAAAAAATAATCATTTCTATCATGGTTGAATTCGGAACTAAATACAATATGCCCTTGGATCGGGAATATGGAAGTACCGGCATTGCCCATGATTCTGGAAGAATGAGTCCTAACAATAATTCTACTAATGATGTAGGTGTAGGAATTAGAGATATTGGTTTTAGTTTAGGTTTAGGTCCAACTCCTAATGTGCCGGCAATTGGCGCAAAATTACGAGCAGGTTCAAAAACAGCTGAATTAACTTTTATGGGTGCAGGAAAAGGTTCCGGCCAACATCATACTCCAGAATATTATGGGAAGGCACAGAGGAAAGCTTTAGAAGAAATAGGAAAAGCAAACGAAGTTAATTTTACTACCCACGCTTCGGTGGGCATTCAAGGTCTTGCCGGCATGGACCAGCAGGGAAACTTTTCCAAAGCGGGCAAGGATTTTTCCGTTCAGGAAATAAAACGGGCCATAGAATTTGCCGGCGATGTTGCTCAAGGCGGGCCGGTAGTGGTACATACTGGCGAATTCCATCGGCCGATTGTTGATGCCGACTGGAATAAAGAAGGCAGGGATGCAGGTAAATTTGAAATGTATGAAGGAGAGCAAGAGCGGGCTTCTTTTAGGGTGGTCGATACCAGAACCGGCGCAGTAATTCAGGAAGCCAGAAAGAACCGAAAAGTTTCCCGGCCGATATGGAAAGTTGCTGCCGAAGGCCAGGAATACACTGATTTTGAAGGACAGAAGAAAATCGCTCATGCTGGTGAAAAAGTGTACACAGATTATTTTGGCAATAGGTTGAAGCCGGAGGACCGGGTGCCCGAATTTGATGAAAAAACACGAGAGTTTAAAGTAACCCAAATGGACTGGGAAGATTTAGTTAAAGAATCTAAAGAGATGACTGCCCGGGCGCAAGAAGAATTTAAGCGCTGGGATATGTTGAGTGAAGAAGAAAAGCGCAAATCTATCTGGAGAGAAAGAATTATTCAGGCTAAGGAAGCCGGCAAGAATATAGGCCAAATTGAAATTCGTCCAGAGGAAGCTTATATTATTGCTACCTTGGAAACAAATGCAGCTAATAGCCGCGGCTGGGCGCACTATTATGGCGGCGATTTTGATGAAACGATTGACCACATCAAACGGCTTAATAAAGCTAAAGAATTTTATGAAAAAATGGAAAGTGCAGTCGATGAAAAAGAAAAATGGAAATTAAAACAGCAAGCCGGTGCTTTAGCAGGAGGTTTAGTTCCTTTAGACACTAAATATCCAACCGAGATTATCAAACAGCATTTACGGGAAGCAGAGCGGAAACTCAGGTACAGTAAAGAGGGAGCATCTTCATCGTGGTCTCAAGCTGAGGAAGCCAAAGAAACCATCCGCCACGTGCAAAGCGCAGAAACGTATGCCTTGCAGGAATCTTATGATGCTTATGCCCAAGCGGGAATAAGCGCCATGCGGCAAAGTGATAAGATGGAGCAAATGAAAAAATTAAAAAAACCCATTGCCGTCGCCATGGAAAATTTATTCCCAGAAAGTTATGGCTCTCATCCTGATGAATTAAAAGAGCTGGTTCTTAACAGCAGGGAGAGAATGGCCAAAACGCTGGAAAAAAAATATGGTTATTCTTTAGAAAAAGCCAGAAAGGAAGCTGATGAACATCTTACAGCTACTTTAGATACCGGGCATGTTAACATGTGGAGAAAATATTGGAAAAGCGATAATAAAAAAACTATTGAAGAAAACGACCGGGAGTTTAATGATTGGCTTATCAATAAAATTGGAGATTTAGCTAAAGCCAATGTAATCGGGCACGTTCATTTAGTTGATAATTATGGTTATCAAGATGATCATCTTGCACCCGGAGAAGGCAATTCTCCTATTGCCGAAATGATAAAAAGCCTAAAGAAAAATGGTTATAAAGGGGAATTAATTGTTGAGCCGGGTGCAGATTGGTCAACAGATGTAACTGGCTTTCACAGCGTCATGAAAGCTTGGAAATTTTTTGGCAGCCCAGTTTATGGTGCAGCCGGGGGAGCAGGTATCGGCAGCCGCGGCTGGGGAGGAGTACAATCCGGTTACTTTGGCAGCAACCAGCCGCCTTATTTCATGTTCCCACCATACACGCCTTCCGAAGATTGGACCTTGTGGACGGGCGTGCCATTGGATTAAAAAGTAAAAAAGGTGGTTTTGGAGAAAAGAGTGGATTTTGTAAAGTGAAAAAAATAATTTTATTATTGATAATTTTAATTTTTATTATTGGCTGCGCTGAACAAATAGAAAAAGTTAAAGAAAAACCAATTACAACACCTTCCCGATTTCCAGATTTAGAGCCGGGAGAATGGTCTCCTGATAAGGATACTGATTGCCGAAGCCCAGAATTCCAGCAAAAATGTGATGAATTTTGTTTCAGACATCCTCAATATTGCCCCGGCTGGGAAGGGCCTCATCAGCCAAAAGAATATAGCCGAGCAACCTTATCTCTTCCGGCAGAAACAGAAGTTTCTTCTTTAAGCCGAAATTATCCTACAGCCATCAAATGCATTAACGAAGGCCCGGCAATTTACCAGCAAAAGCAATTTGAAATTATTCCTGATGAAACTTTGGATAAAATCAAAGAAACAGGTTTTAATACCCTTCAAATGTTAACTATCAATGATTGCACTGGAGAAAAATGTGTAATGGATGAGTCTTCAAAAATCTTATTGTTGAATGATATTGTTAAAGCCAAACAAAAAGGGTTAGCGGTCTGGGTAGCTACCGAGCTTGTTAATGCGCCTCCAGGAAGCAAGATTAAACTTCCTGACTATGGGAAATTTAAAACAAGCTATCTTGAGTTCTGCCGGGAAATTGGAGAATTGATGGAAAAGTACAAAGTAGAGTATGTCACCGTAAATAATGAACCGGATTTATTTCTGCAGGAGCAGACTCAATGGGGTTCCAAAGAACAGATTGATCAATATATCATTGAAATTATGCCTCTGGCCAATGCGGCAGTCAAAGAAAAATTTACCGGGAAAGTTATCAATAAAATCACGCAGCCGAGAAAAAGATCCGCAGAAGTTCTGGCAGCTTCATTCAAGAATGTGGATATCGCCGGAGTGGATGTAGGCCCGCCATTTATGTCTTATGATATTTACGTCAAAGAATTTGCTGATTACCAATATTATGCTTCTTTAGCCGAGCAAGCCGGCCGGCCGTGGATGAATGCAGAATATTGGCTGTATAATTATTTTGAGACTCCTACTGATTTAATCAAAGAAAATCAATTGAAGAATGCCCAAGTATCTTTTGACGCTTACTTAAAAACTATTCCTAAAGGTGTTGGTTATACTTGGAACGATTGGTCTTCTTTTTCTGTAGAACCAAATGGAGAAGCCAGCCGAAATGGAATTAAGAAATTTTTTGGTGAGATAGGATGAAGAGAATAATTTTACCTAAAATGCAGAAAAGTTTTGGTTTGTTGGTTGCCTTTCTTATCCTTTTATCTGCTCATTTTATTTACGCAGTAGAACCATGTCAGTCAGGTGGTCTTACAACATCGGTATACAAAGATTATCAAATGCTTTATCAGGATGAAGATTTTATTCAAATCAATAATATAGATTTACTCAAAGACGTAAGCCAGCTTAAGGATTTAATTTGCTTACAATATATGGATGCAACGGACAGGACAATTAAGGGCGATATTGCTCATTTGAAGAACCTCATCAATTTGGAAGTCTTTAGTCTTTTTTCCAATCCGGATGTTTCTGGTGATATCTGTTCGCTGGCCGGGGCTACAAGCTTAAGAAGCCTGAAATTTGCTTTTGATCCAAAGATAACAGGTGATGTTTCCTGTTTAAAAAGTTTGACCAAATTAGAGGCTTTTGCCATGACTCATACCCAAATTTCAGGAGATTTGTCTGTTTTTGCCAATATGCCAAATTTAAAAGCAATTTATGTTAGTGGCACTAATATCAAAGGTAATATTTGTGCACTGAGCAAGTTAACCGATCTTGAAGAGTTGGGAATATCGGATGAGTTCCCAGGAAATCCTGACATTACTGGAGATTTGTCCTGCCTGGATAAATTACAAAAACTGAAAAGGGTTTCTATCTATAACACTGGTACAACTAATTGTGAACAATTTACCAAATCCCACCCAAATATTTCCCAGATGGGAGAAACCGAATCTGGAAGAAAAGCCGGTGGAGGATGCTCTAAGGAATCGCTGGAAACATTGGTAGATGTTGCTCAAAAGTATGAAAAGAAAATAGGCCAAGAAGTACAGACAGGACCGTTAGACGTTCAAACAGAGAAAGAACCAAAAAGTAGTGATGCGCCTCCAGAAGTATGTATAATAGATAAACAATTTATCGGTGAGGAAAAGTGCCGAGCTTTAGTAGATAAAAGCCCTAAAAGTGCTGAAAGGCCTCCAGAAAAGTGCATAGCGGATGGAAAGTTTATCGGCGAAGATAAATGCCGGGCTTTGGTGGAAAAAACATCCCTGGTACAGCCATTAGAAGCTGAACCCAAAGAGATGGTAACTAAAAGAAGTTTCTTCCAAAAAATCATAAATTGGTTTAGGGGGTTGTTGAAATGAGAAAAATAATTTTATTTTTTGTTTTATTAATTCTAGTTGTCGGCTGCACAAAAGAGATATCTCAAACTCCTCTTAGCGAGCCTGTGCCGATAGCGGAACAACAAACACTTAAATTAGATACTGAAATAGAAACCAAACCTGAAACTTTAAAACCGATTTCAACAAATCCGATTGATTTCTTAAGCGACAGTTTGATTCAAAAATTAGGCGCTGATTGTAAAAGCAAAACTTTAGATATTGAAAAAGCCCATTGTCTCCTAGACTGGCAGGAAAAAAACATTTATTGGTGCTATACCCATCCTCAGGAAACGGTCATGCCCCAGATGTTTGAAACTGGTTATCCTGATTGTGTTGTAGACATGCAGTTCCAGCAGATGAATCCAGGAAGTTTTCCCGTTTCTAAAATCTTTGAATTAAAATTAAGAAATAACAACTTGTTTGGGGCATGTTATACTTATGCCGTCACTTATTGTGCTTTAGCCCGATGGAACGGTTTAACCTGCAGAGTGATGGAAGTTAAGATTATAACACCCCAAACTTATAGTGCTAGTTCCGGTGATTACAGGGCGGGTTATTGTGGTGCGGCTCAGAAGTCTTATCTTGATGCTTTAGGTTTAGACTGCGATGAATGGAAAACATTTGATTGGACCATCGATTATGACCATTACTGGGCCGAAGTTTTGATTGACGGCCAATGGCAAATCATGGAAAAACCAACTTGGGCCTATCAACGCGATACCCAGAAATATATTATTGATTCTGGAAGAAGTTATGAGGATACGAAGTGGTAAAATATGAAAAAAATAATCTTAATATTAGTATTGTTCGTTTTAATAAGTGGTTGTGTTAAGCAAGAAGTAATAAAAGAAGGACTGATAAGCGAACCACAAGTGAAAGAAACACGACCAAAAGCGACAGAAGAGAAGCCTGCAGAAGCACCAGTTGAAGAAGCAGAACAGCCAGAAACCATTCCAGAAGAAATACCGGTAGAAAAACCAAAAGAAATACCCTTATCTTATCATATAGAAAATGTGCCTTACTATGGTGAAAAAAACTTTTGTTACGGTGCAAGTGCTATGATGCTTGTAAAATATGCAGGGTTAACAGAACAAAAGGTACAGGAGTTTAGAACTGCTGTAAAATCCGGACCAGGGGGGCCACCAGATATTTTTCAAGGATTCCAAAAATTCAACATTATTAATAAAGTATACATAGGGTACTCGAAAAACTATGTAAAAAAGGATGCTGATTTCTACAACCAATATCTAATAAACTCTGAAGAACAAGTGATGATTTTTAATGATAAGAACGAAGCTTTGGAACAATTAAAAAAAATAGTCTCTTCAGACATTTTAGTTATGATTGTTGGCCATTATGGAAATCATTACCTTGTTGTTACAGGTTATGACAAAGATTATATTTACATTAACGACCCTGGCTTGGATACTGGTTACACTTACAAAGACGGTTCATTTTCAGAAAAAAGTAAGATGTCAATAAGTCACTTCTTAGAGCAGTGGACGATTTCAAAGTTTGAAGGCGGAGGAGTCGGTTTTCCAGGAGATTATGGGATGATCTGGTTCGGAGAAAAAGTTGATGAGCCTCCTACTTGTGAAGATTATGACAATAATAAAGAGGAATGCCTGCTTCACAAAGAATGCGAATGGATTGCTGAAGGAAATATATGTGAGCAAATATGATAAAAAAAATAATATTATTTTTAGTATTGATAATTTTGATTAGCGGATGCGTTGAAAAAACAGACAAACCTAAAGAATCACTAGTTGAGGAAGAAACAGAACAGCCAGAAACCATCCCAGAAGAACCAGAACAAGCAGAAAAGCAAATAACAAAAAATGATTGTACAGACTATGACAATAATCAAGAAGAATGCCTTAAATATAAAAATTGCGAATGGTTAAGCGAAGAACAGCTTTGTGAAAACCTTGAGGGAGTTGGCGAAGAAACGTCCGAGAACCAATGGAGAACAGAAACAGCAGATGATGACGGATGGGTTGGAATTGACCCTTCTATTGCTATCGATGCTAAAGGAAATCCTCACATCAGCCATTTTGATGCAAAAAATGAAGACCTTAAATACGCTTATAAAAAAGATGGTGTGTGGTTAAGAGAAGTTGTAGATTCAAAAGGGCATCTTGGCGAAGAAAGTGGCATTGCTGTTGATACTAAAGGCGATGTTTACATAAGTTATAATGATTTCACAAATGGGGCGCTTAAATACGCTAAAAAGACTGGAAGTTCATGGAATATTGAAACTCTTGATAAGAAAGACCAGTCACATGTGACCATTACATCTTTATCCCTTGACACCAAAGAGAATCCGCATATTGCTTATATTTTGGAATCAAGTAAGGGGTCTGGAGATTTTGTTAAGTACGCTTCCTGGGACGGCAGTTCATGGAAGATAGAAGAAGC
>CAZKNU010000031.1:0-13694 GCA_964554235.1 uncultured Methanosarcinales archaeon
GAAGATTTTAATCTAGTTGGCTATAATCCTTACCCGCCCATAAAAGCGCCCATTGCCGTATAAATTGCTGTACATTGCTGTACAAAAGGGAATAAAAAACATGATAAATATAATTGCAGCTATGACTGAAGAAGGAGTAATTGGCAAAGGCAACCAACTGCCCTGGCATCTCCCGGAAGACTTAGCTAATTTTAAAAAATTAACTTTAGGCAATACGGTAGTTATGGGGAGAAAAACTTATGAAAGTATTCCTAAAAAATTTCGCCCCCTTGCTAACCGGCACAACGTAGTTATTAGCCTAACTATGCCCTCCGAAACAGGAATAGTAGTCTGCTCTAGCTTAGAAGAAGCTCTTACTGCTGCCCAAACTTATGGAAAAGAAACATTTATTATTGGCGGCGCATCCATTTATCAGCAAGCTCTTGCTGTAGTTGAAAAGATGTATATTTCGTATGTAAAACAGAAATACGAAGGAAATGCTTACTTTCCCGAGTTTAATAAAGATGATTGGGCCATTGGAAATCAGCAAGATTTTCAGGATTTTAAATTAGTTATTTATGAAAAGAAAAAAATTAGCTTGTTATAAAAATATTTAAATAAAACTCTTAAATTTTTAATCTTTCCCAGCCAAATACTTCTCTGCTTCCATCGCCGCCATACAGCCTGAACCGGCCGCCACAATTGCTTGCCTATACCTAAAATCCTGCACATCCCCGGCAGCAAATACGCCAGGAAGACTTGTATGGGTAAAATGATCCGTTTTAAGATAATCCTTCTCGTCTAAATTTAATTTTCCTGCAAAAATTTTAGTGTTGGGAATATGCCCGATCGCTAAAAATACTCCTGCGCAATTTAATTCCCGTTCCTTCCCAGTTTGAGTATTATTTAATTTAACTCCTTTCACCAGCTTGCCATCGCCCAAAATTTCTTTCACCTGGCTAGTAAATATAAAATTAATCTTAGGATTTTTTTTAGCCCGCTCCTGCATGATTTTGCTGGCGCGCAAAGTATCGCGGCGGTGAATAATAGTAACTTTAGTAGCAAATTTGGTTAAAAATAAAGCCTCTTCCATGGCTGAATCTCCTCCGCCGATAACTACTACTTCTTTGCCTTTAAACAAAGCCCCATCACAAGTAGCACAGACGGTAACCCCCCTGCCTTTGTATTTTTCTTCTGAAGGTAATCCCAACCATCTTGCCGAAGCACCGGTAGCTATAATCAAAGTTTTTGTTTGAATCTTCTTTCCGCTCATCAGCGTTAATTCAAACCCTTTCTTAAGTTTTTTAAAGGCCATAGCTGCATCAGTTTGAACCTGCGCCCCAAATCTTTCAGCTTGCTTTTTACACCTTTCCATTAATTCTGGTCCTAAAATTCCTTCCGGAAAGCCGGGAAAATTTTCTATCTTGGTGGTTAAAGTTAACTGCCCGCCTTCTTCCATTCCAGAAATAACTACCGGCGATAATCCTGCCCGGGCAGCATAAATTGCCGCCGTGCATCCGGCTATCCCCGTGCCCAAAATAACTAGCTTTTCCATTTTCATTTTTTATTTTTAGTGTTTTAAATTTAATTTTTTATTTTAATGATTATTTAGTTTTTTAACTTATTTTTTATTTCTATTTTTTTAAATTTTATATTTTTTAATTAAAGTTATTTTTATTTTGTAATTTAATGATGATTTGTTTTTTTAACTTATTTTAATTATTATATTTTAACTTATTGTCGTTTATTTTAGTTTCAATTTAATTTTCCAGCAAATAATAACTTAACACTCTTACTCCCGAACCGGTAGCTCCTTTTTGGTAATAAGCTCCTTCCACTGCCCAATAGGCAGAACCAGCAATGTCGAGATGAGCCCAAGTGGTTTTTTCAACAAACTTGCTTAGGAACACTCCGCCCATTACAGATCCAGCCTCATAGCCCTTTCCTTTTACGGAAATATTATTTAAATCAGAAATGGTGCCATCCATCCAGTCTTGATATTCATCAAAGAAAGGTAAAGGCCAGACGCGATCTCCTGAATTCATTCCTGCTTCTTTCAGAGCTGCAGAAAGCTTTTCATCCTTGCTGATCAAGCCGGCAGCATAATATCCCAATGCAACTACACATGCCCCGGTTAAGGTAGCTAAATCAATGATTAATTCTGGATTATATTTTGCTTCTGTATACGCTAAGGCGTCGGCCAAAATTAATCTTCCTTCGGCATCGGTATTGCCGATTTCAATGGTCTTGCCATTGTAAGCTGTAACAATATCTCCGGGAAGCTGTGAAGTACTGCTAACCATATTCTCACAGAGAGGAATTATGCCTAAGAGATTCTTTTTTAAACCTAGTTCTGCAGCCGCTTTGATTACACCTAACACCGCTGCTCCACCGGCCATATCTGTTTTCATATCTTCAATGTATTTAGTTGGTTTTAAATTATAACCCCCGCTGTCAAAAGTAATCCCTTTTCCAATTAAAGCGGTAGCTTTGCCCGGGGCATTTTTATACTCTAAAATTAATAATTTAGGAGCATTTTGGCTCCCTGCGTTCACGCCTAATAATGCACCCATTTTTTCTTGCTGCAGCTCGGCTTTATTTAATACTTTTAATTTTATTTTATTAGAACTACTTGCAATAGTCTTGGCTACTTTTTCCAAATAAACAGAATTAACTAAACTGGCCGGTTCATTAACTAAATCACGAACAAAATTAGTGCATTCGGCAATGATTCTTCCCGTTTTGAGGCCCTGTGCAAAAGAACCTGTAGTCGTAGCAGTAGTCCACTGAATTGAAGTGTGGTCTACCAGTTTCTTTTTTTCTTTTTTTTCTGCAGACAAATATTTAGTAAAATCGTAATTTGCTAATATCAATCCTTCGGCTACGGCTCTTCCCAATTTTTCTTCTTTACCAAGAAAACGAGCTAATTCCACTAAATTGGTAGAAAAAGAAGTACATCCTGCAGTTTTAGTGTAGTTTACTGCTTTTCCTAAGCTTTGCCTTAGTTTTTCCAGATTAAATTGTTCTTTTTTTCCTAATCCCAAAACGATAATATTCTTAAACGGCCAGTTAAATAATTTGGTAGAATACTTTTCACCAAAAGTTTTAGCAAAGGTTTTTTTCTTTATTGCTTCCTGTAATTCTTCAGCTAATTTTGAATCAAAAGAAGAATAGTTTTCTTTACCATCTTCAAATAGACCTAAAAAAAGAATTTCTTGCTTTTTATCTAACTCCGTTAATGTAATTATTTTCATATTCTTCGCCTCTTTTTTCTACACTTTGTTTAATTATAACATTCAAACTTAATCTGTTTAGGATCAGCCCCTTGCTCAACAAGAAGATTCTTAAGATCCAATACTAGTTCTGTAGTACCGCAAATATAAAAAGTTTTGTCTTTTAAATTCACCGGAAGATGTTTAGGTATTCTGCCGGTCCTGCCAGCCCACTCTTCCCGCGTCAGAGTAGGTTGATATTCAAAATTAGTAAAAGTCTTGGCTAATTGTTTAAATTCCTGGTCTAAAAACAATTCCTTTTTAGTCCTGGCACTGAAAATTAAAGTAAAGGTTTGTTTTGGATAATGCGGCAGGTTCTCAGCAAGAATACTATACAAAGGAACTATGCCTGTTCCCCCGCCTAGAAACCAGCTTTCTTTAGTAGAACTATTTTTATCATAAACTAAATGGCCAAAAGGACCTTTTACTTCGAAGCTATCACTAGGCTTAGTTTTAGCAAAGACCTCTGAAGCAAACCCGCCCGGAAGCAGTTTAATACATAATTTGATTTTACCTTGGGCTGTACTTTTTTCATAACCCATGATAGAGTAGGACCTTAATTTGGTTTCTCCCCGGTTGATTATTTTTAAAGTGATAAATTGTCCGGCTACATAAGAAAATTCTGGGGGGGCAGTTAAAGTTAAAAACAAAACATCTTCAGTAATTTTCTTAACTGCTAGAACTTGTGCCGTAAAATTAAATATCCCCATATTAGATTAAATTAAGTTTTAGCTTAAATATTTTCTGGATTAAAATAGTTTTAAAGTTATTTATAATCATTTCACCCGGCGGAATCTTTCTACAAAGCGGGTAAACCTGTTCGGCAAGACTGGTTTTTTCGATGCAGGTTCTTTCCATTTTTGGTTTGGTAAACTGTTTTGTAAATAATTTTTTACCCTTTCCTCTCCGTTTGGCTGAGCCTTTTTGCCTAAGGCATAATAAGTCTTTTCAACCATTTGGCCCCAGGAAAAGTCGCCTTTTTCTTCCTCAATCTGGTCCATTTCAATTTCTTTGGTTAAAATTCCTTTATGTAAATGATAATAGATGCTCCGCTGGGTTACCTGCGGAAAAATCTCATTATAGATTTTAGCAATTTGATAGCCGTAACCTTTCTCTAAATAATAAAGAATTTCCACAATATTCTGCCGAATGGGGCTTTTCTCCGGCCTGCCCCGCAGCGGTTTTTTCTGTTTCATAAAACTAATAACACCAGTAAATTTATATTACTTTCTGCTTTAATTTTTTTGCAGCGACTTTTTCACTAAAACCATTGCTGCCAATACTTTTTTAAGCTCCTACTACTTTCTTTCTTTAATGTCTAAAGCAGCCATTTCCAAAAAAGGGCAGAAAGATATTGCTAATGAAAGGATACCAATCCTTTTCCAGCAGGCAGCAGAAGTCTTCCCTAAAAACAAAGCTTTAGCCAATCGCTATGTGGCTTTAGCCCGAAAGCTGGCCATGAAAGTAAAAATACGCATCCCTTTAGAACTAAAACGGCGGTTCTGCAAGCACTGTTATAGCTATCTGCAGCCGGGAGTCAATGCCCGGGTCCGATTGCGGGCAGGAAAAGTGATTATTTCCTGTTTTGAATGCAAGAAGTTTATGCGCATTCCGATTAAAAAGTAAATTAAATAGTTCTCCACTCCAACAATACTTATTAATCCTTTAAGCTCTTCTCCTTTGGTGGCAATAGATAAAACCTTAAAATACGCCCTTTCTGGAATTTGTGTTATCGGCTTAAGCGCTACGCTTTATGAAGCTGTGCCTCCGCTGGCCAAGGAATTTCTGCTGCAAAAAAGGGATCCAGAAGTGCAAAACTATGTTGAAGAAAACTTGGAAAATATTCTTGAAGCGCAGGAACAAAAAATGAATTTAACTTTATTTTTTCCTAAAAAAATCCAATACCTTCTTCCGATAGAAGAAACCGACCCTAATACCCTAGGCCTTTATAATAACCAAACCGACACTATTTATTTACAAAGCGGCAGGCTGACTACTCCAGGATTTAATTGGGGGGATTTCCTTGCTTTAATCACAACCAGAGATTTGGAAGAAACAAAAAGGGTTTTAGATCACGAGCTGGGTCATTTTTATTGCGATAAACTTAGTGAAAGTTTGGGAAAAGGAAGCTGGCACTCAGAAGCCGTTTTTAATCATTCCCAAAAAGAGTCTATTTCCATAATTCTGGTTGCCGAAGGAATTGCAGAATATTTTGAGAGAACTATGAATGGCGGAGAAGATGCATTTAAAGATTCGTCCTGGCCAAAAAACCTAAATGGATTCTATTTTAATCAAAATGTCCTTTTTTACGACGGTGGATACCATTTAGTTAAACCAATCATCAAAAAATATGGGGAAAAAGGGATCATTTACCTTTTATTTAAATTTCCTAACAAGAAAGAGCTCTTAGATTTGCCTGCTTATCAGAAAAAAGCTTTAAAAGAACTGAATGACCCCAGCACTATTCCAGAACTGTTAGGTAGATAATCAGTTAAGTACAGTGCCAATCACTTATCTTTCATCTCTTTCCGCATCCAATAGTAACTTCTTTTCCATTTTGGCCACAATTACGCGAATTTCATCTACAGCATCAGGATTAGCGGAAATAGAATCAATACCTTGCTTAACTAAAAATTCGGCCATTTCCGGTTTTGAACCAGCCTGGCCGCAAATAGAGGTTTTTACTTTATATTCCTTACAGACTTTGATAACATGAGCAATTTCTCCTAACACTGCCGGATGCATTTCATCAAATAATTTGGCAAGATGTCCATTATTTCGATCTACTCCGAGAGTAAGTTGAGTTAAATCGTTGGTGCCAAAAGAAACAAAGCTAATGCCTTCTTTACACAAATCTTCAATAATCCAACAGGCTGCCGGCGTTTCCACCATTACCCCAAAATCTATTTCTTTAACGGGTTCTAAACCAAGCTCACGCATAATTTCTTTTGCTTTTTGTACTTCATTAACATTAATTACAAAAGGCAGCATGACCCCAACATTATCAAAACCTTCGTCATGCAATTCTTTAATGGCTTGAAATTCAGCTTTTAATATCTTTGGCTCATCTAACAGTCTGCGGATAGCATGCCAACCAATCATGGGGTCGGTTTCTTTAGGTTCTTTATCTCCGCCTTGCAAATTTCGGTATTCGTCGGTACGCAGATCCGAACATCTGACCCAAACCGGTTTGCAAGTAAAAGCTTTAGCCATTTTTCGGATGCCTTCTTTTAATAAATGAACGTAATCACTTTCACGATTCTGTCGAACATATTCTGCTGGATGAATTCCTCCGTTAGCAATTATTATTTCTAAACGAACTAAACCAATTCCATCTGCGCCGATGGCCGCAGCTCTGCCGGCTAAGTCAGGAAGATCCATGATTACTTTAACTTCGGTAGCAGTAATAATATCTCCCCTTTCACATTTTCTAGCACCCGAACTTTCTTGCTTCCCTTTATTTTCTTCCATGATTTTTATTCTGCCTTCATAAACTACTCCGCGAGAAGCATGAATAGTAACCAGTTCTCCTTCTTTCAAAATTTCCGTAGCATTTTCAGTTCCTACAATACAAGGAATACCCATTTCCCGAGAAACAATGGCAGCATGGCAAGTCATCCCCCCTTCATTGGTAACTATTGCTCCTGCACGCTGCATGGCCGGAACCATATCGGGCGTAGTCATACTCGTGACTAAAACATCGCCTTTTTCAATTTTTTTTAATTCTGACTGGTCTTTGATAATTTTAACTTTCCCGGCATAGACGCCTGGAGAAGCCGTCTCTCCTTTTACTAAAATTTTTCCAGCCTCTTCAGTTATTCCGGGTCGTTCAGTTTCTGTTTCTTGCGGTTTAAGCGTAGTTACTGCCCGAGCTTGCACAATATAAATTTGATTTTTTTCAATTGCCCATTCAATATCTTGTGGTTTTTCGTAATGCTTTTCTATTTTTTTACCTAAACGAGCTAGCTCTTTGATATGGGTGTCCGGAATAACCTGCCGAGTCTGTAGATTAGGAATAATTGCTAATTTAACATTTTTCCCATTTTCATTCCTAAACAAACCCACTTCTTTTTTTCTAACTTCCATTTTCTTGATTTCCCGAGATTCTTTATCAACAACATATAAATCCGGATTAACTTCTCCCCCTACAATCATTTCCCCCAACCCATATACTGCTTCAATAACAATTTCCTGCTGATTATTGGTGGAAGGGTTAATTGTAAACATTATTCCTGATTGATCGGAATTAACCATTTTTTGGACAATTGCGGAAATTAAAACTTTAGCATGGTCAAAATTATTTTTTTCACGATAATAGATTGCCCGAGCGGTAAACAAAGAAGCCCAACAAGCTAATACAGCTAAAACGACTTTTTCTTTTCCTTTGATATTTAAATAAGTGGCTTGTTGTCCGGCGAAACTAGCCGTGGGCAAATCTTCCGCGGTAGCGGAACTTCTTACCGCCACAAATACTTCCTGGGCATCAACTAAACCATGGGCGCCTTTTCCTGCACCTAATAATTCATAACAATTCATGATTTCTTCAGCGATATTTTCAGGAATGGGGGTGGAAATGATTAAATCTTGGACCGATTTGGCGGTTGCTTGCAATTTTTCAGTATCTTCGACATCTAAATGCTTCAGCAATTCCTGAATTTTTGCTTTAATTCCAGTTCTGTCTAGATACTCTTTATAAGTTTGGGCAGTAACGGCAAAACCTGGCGGCACCGGCAACCCTAAATTAAACATAATCCCTAAATTGGTTCCTTTACCTCCAGCTACACCTAAAGAATCTTTATTTAAATCTTTAAACCAAGCAACATAAGACATAATCAACACCTCTTTAAGGAAAGAAGGACTTAAACCCTTTTAATCTTTTTGGTATTTTGGTTGAGGACTAGAATAGTGCAGACTAATTTCCTTAACTTGCCCGAGCAAATCTGGCAAAAAGACAACATTTAAATATTACCTAATGATTATCTGTCCGGTGAACATGCATGAAATTTAGAAATCTAGTTAAAGGTTTTAGCATGGGAAAACAATATTGGGGCGTGGGGAACCAAGAGAATAATTCTGTCGTCGTAGAAGATACTGAAGAAGATAAACCTCCCGCCTTTGTTCTAACTGAGCACCATGTTTATGAACAGATCATAAACTTAAAAGCTCCTCGAATGACGAGAGCGGGATTCTATATAGGAATGCTGGCAGGTGTTCCAAAAGAAGCTTACCAGGTGCTTAAGGAAGGAATATTTTTTCCTAAAATCTAAGCCCAGTTTATTTTTTTATTTTTTTGATTATTTTAAAAAATAATTAGTTACTAACCCAAGCATTATTTTAATTTCCATTCGCTTAGGAGAGTATAGTGCGGACCTGCTTGAGTAAGTTTACTTTCATATAAAATTAATTTTTCTACGACCATCTCTCCAAAATTTTCGTCAGCAAATTTTTTGATAAGCGCGGATAATTTCTCTTTATTTTTTTCTGATTTTACTCTCGCAATAGTCAGATGGGGTATTTCTTTCTGCTCGTTTTTTCTGAGGTAATTTAATTCTTTATTAAAGTCTTTAATCAAAGAAATTAATTGAAAATCGTTTGCTCCCATCCAAATCACTTTAATTTGGTTTTCATTTGAAAATGCACCTATCCCTTTAATTTTAACTGAGAAAGGTTTATGGTTATTTACAAAAGTTTTTATTTTCTCAGCAATCTCTGTGATTTTGCTTTCTTCAACCTCACCTAAAAACTTAATGGTAAAATGAAGATTTTCCAAAGAAACTAAATTTAAATCTGCTCCGGTCTCTTTTAATTGCTGATAAATAACTTTAATTCTTTCCCGAACTTCTTCAGAAACTGGAACTGCTACAAACAATCGTTTAATCATTCCAAATCAGGCATCTTCTCCAAAATCTTCTGATTCTTCATATTGGCTTTCAGGCTCTTCTTCTCGAGTCAGCTCTTCTGCAGAGATCGTAGCAAATTTAGGTTCTTTTTCAAGTTTATCTAATTTTTTAATAACCTCTGCAAAACCAACATTAGCTAGGACTTTAGTTATTTTTACTTTAACATATTCTCCTTTCTTTACCCCAGGTATAAATAAAACAAACCCTTTAACTTTAGCAATGCCGTCGCCTTTACCGCCCACGGCTGTTACGCTCACTTCATATTCTTCTCCCACTTTCACAGGAGCTTCATTTCCATTCATTTACTTTACCTCCATTTAACTTAGTTAATTTATTTTTAAAAGAATAAGAACCCGAGTAATCTTGAAATCCTTTTTTAGTCATAATTTAACTGTAAAAATTTCTTTCTTACTTTATAAATGTTTGTAGAAATGTGGCTCTGTCCTGAATCTCGTAAGAAATAATAACCCTAGCAGCTTTTAGGCTGCTGGGGGTGGACAATTGCGGTGTCCACAATGAAAAAAGAAATTAAATTAGTAAATAAAGTTAAGCGTCTTTTAAGACGTTTGGGATGTCCAAGATGGCTTCACCATTTTGGGCCTAAGAAGTACGAATTTTGTGAGCATTTAGTTGCTTTACTGATTAGATTCTTCTGCAGATTATCGTATCGCAGAGTAAAGCAGCTTTGTGATTTGCTTGGGATTATCTGCCCAAGCAAATCGGCTCTTAACGAAACGGCAAAGAAATTAGATGGGAATTTTTGGCAAAAAGTTCTTCGGGCTACAAGCGGAAATCATTATCTTGTGGCTATAGATAGCACTGGTTTGTCTCGGACAAATCCCAGTTATCATTATTTGAAAAGAATCAACGGTAAAATGCCAAAAATTCCAATAAAATTGAGCACAAGCTTTGATACAAAAAGAAAACAGTTTTGTGCCGCAAAGGTTCGTGTGCTTCCTGCACACGATCTTAAAGATGCTAAGTATCTCCTTGAGCAAAGCAATCCAAAGATTGCTGTTGCCGATAAGGGCTACAGCTCAGAAAATCTATACGCCTTTGCTGAAGAAAATAGCATCTTATTGATGATACCAAAAAAGAGCAATGTCAAGAGGGGACATTGCCGTAACAAAATGCATAAATTATTTCGGCTCAGAACCTATCACCGAAGGGAACTCATTGAATCTGGAAATAGCAGCTTAAAACGAAAATTTGGTGCTAGCGTCAGCTCTAGAACTGTGCGAACAATTCGCACCGAAGTTTATGGCAGACTAGCCTGCCATAATCTTTTTTCTTGGCTGACCAGACTTTCAGGACAGAGCCTAGAAATGTGTTCTGATATTTAGCTGCTTGATTGAATAAGATATAGAAAAGATAACCACAACCTTATTAAAAAAAGACTTTTTTAAGCAGGTATGAAACAAAAACAACCAAACAAAGAATCGACTCTGGAAACTACCATCAAAAAAATAGAAAAAATTACTGTTTTTAATGGCAGCCCTAGGAAAGCCAGGGGCAATACTCATTTCATCACTCAAGCTTTACTGGAAGGAGCTGTGGAAGCCGGAGCAACTGCTGAAGTGGTTTTTTTATATGACCAAGACATTAAGCCTTGTTATGGAGAATTTCACTGCTGGTTAAAACATCCCGGGAAATGTTTCCAAAAAGACGATGTGGCCGGATTATATGAAAAAGTTAAAGCTTCCGATTTAGTTGTTTTTGCTACTCCTCTTTATGCTGATAATGTTACAGCAGTAACTAAAGCTCTGATCGACCGAATTATTCCTTTAGTAGACCCACATATGGATAAAGATGGTAATCAACAATATGATTCTAAAGATAAAATTGCCGGCGCCCCCAAACTTCTTTTAAATTACGGGCTTGCTTTCTTTGATCCACACTTTCAAAAAAAAGTACCGGGCGAATACCGCCACCGAAAAAGAATTGCTGAAAATGGAAACATAATTAATTTTCCTAAGATTGGAATAATTTCTAATTGTGGTTTACCAGAACAAACTCATTTTGAAGTGTTAAAATTATACTTCAGAAGATTAGCTAGAAACTTAAGCACGGAAGTGGTTGCAGAAGTTTATCGGGGTGGCGGAGAATTGTTGGCCGATAAATCGTCAGCTTTACAACCAACTATTCACAAATATCAAGATTTATTGCGACAAGCCGGAAGAGAATTAGTAACTCAAGGAACTTTCTCTGTAGAAACTAAAGAACAATTAGAATTACCTTTAATACCTCACGATTTGTATGCTGCTTTAGCCAATGCATCTTTTGACCGGGCTTTAGGACAAAATGACCATTTTATAAACAAAATCATTGGCGCTTACGAAAAAAGAGAAAGAGAAAAAAATAAACTTAAAAAATAAAAGAAATAAAAATTTACGGATTTAATCTACATCCCGTAATCCACTTTCCAGAACTTCAAAGCAGCATTCCCCATCAGCCAAATTAGGTGCATCAATTAATTTAGCTACCCGGGTTCCTTTCTTGCCTTTTCGAAGATAAATTCTAAAGGTAGAAGCGTGTGCAACAATGTGCCCGCCAATGGAAGCGGTGGGGTCGCCAAAGAACTGGTCTGGTCTAGCCATTACCTGATTAGTTACATACACGCAAAGGTTATGGCTGTTGGCAATTTTAGCTAAGGTGTGCATGTGCCGATTTAATTTCTGCTGTCTTTCTGCCAAAGTTCCCCGGCCGATAAATTCTGCCCGGAAATGCGACGTTAATGAATCTACTACCACTAACTGGACATTCTTTTTTTGTTCGGTAATTAATCCATCAATTTTCTCAGCAAGCAGCATCTGATGATCAGAATTATATGCGCGGGCAACCATAATTCGATTTAAAATATCTTCTGCATCCACTTCAGCTCCTTGAGCAAACTGCTTAATTCTTTCCGGCCTGAAAGTGTTTTCCGTATCAATAAAAACTACCGTTGCCGTGGGATCAGCTTTAAGAACATTTACGGCTAACAAATGCCCAATCTGGGTTTTCCCAGAACCAAACTCACCGAAACATTCGGTGATAGCGCTAGTCTCGAAACCGCCGCCCATTAAGTTGTTAAAACATTCACTGCCGGTAGAGATTTTAGAAACGCTTTCTCGTTTTTTTAATACTTCCGTACCCGTTTCAAAACCCATTTTCATGCTGTCTCTGGCGGCATTAATCATTTTTCTGGCTACCGGCTCAGAAACACCAGCTGCTTCCACTAATTCGCCAATAGTAGATACAGCAATGCCCATTAAATCACGATAACCTGCTGATTCTAATTTTTCTGCAGTTGCTGCCCCTACCCCGGGTAAATCCTGAATAGTTATTTTTTCCATTTTTAATTCTGCGCTAGCCATGTTTAGGCACCTCCTTTAAATAAATCTTGCTCTTTGAGAACTAAGAACTCATAAGCTTTCTGTAAAACTACCTGTGCTTTAGGCAAATCATTAATTCTAAAAGAATTATTTGACTGCCATTTGCCTTCCTTGTCGGTATAACTTCTTTCTACAGAAATGGTCCTATACTCAGAATCATCCCCGTTAATTTTTTGGCTTTTATTCAGCCAAATCGTGGCAGAAAGAGCTCCTGCCCTAAATTTTTTCTCGGGTAAATTACCCGCTGGTTGTACTACTTTTTGTGTTTGCATTTTATATGCCTCTTGCTTTCGCATTTTTTTTCAGCCAGCCGCAATTATGCGGTTGGTGAGGGCAATCAATTATTGACTGCAAGGATTTAATGCTGGGGGTAGTTTATATACTCTGCCCGCACTTGTCCCGTGGGTTGTGGCATCTAAAATTAAAGGTCATACGGCTCAAAACACAAAAATTTTGAAGAATAAAGCCTTCTGAGCCGCTGTCCAGTGCTAGAGAAGAATCATTTATTTTACTAGCCCTATTTGTTGTGAGCAAAATATAAATATTTATATACAAGGTAATTTGCGATTCAATTATGACAGATTATGTAGTTGAATTTTATAAGAAATGCTTAATGGATGATTCACGACCCCACGGACCGTATAAATTTATGGTATCAGCAAGCAGTCTTGAAGAAGCTGCAAGAATTGCTACTCCTGAACTTCTGAAGATTGGTTTCAGGAGTGATACGCATGATATTTGGGATGCTGCTATAATTGGTCTTAGAAATGAACATTATGAAATTCTTAAGGGCGGTAGCTGGCTCATTGATGGAACTGGAAAACTTAAAGAAGCGCTTGAAAGAAAACTATAATTGGTTATTTACAACCACAATTCTTTTATAATTAACAAAGCTAAAACTACCCAAATAATTAATCCTATTACTTCATTTAATCAGCAAATTTCAAAGAATTAAGCTTTTTAAGCAACTATCTAGTGGCTTTTCATCAATCACTAAAAATAATTAATATCCATTTATGGTAATGCAAATTTTGCCCTTTCAGAGCCTATAACCCCAATATATTCAATACTGAGGTTATAGGGTGTTAAGTGAAATTGCTACGGGGTCGTCTTTCGGCACAATTCGAAAAGTGAGTGATTTATAAAAAGAGGAATTATCCCCCATATGT
>CAZKNU010000032.1:0-13370 GCA_964554235.1 uncultured Methanosarcinales archaeon
TTAAAATAAAAATTAGGCCGATACCAATTGAGCCAAAAGAAACCTGTTCACCTAAGGTTAAGTATTTAAAAGATTTAACTTTACCTGAAATAAAACCCCAAGCTTCTTTAATTTTAAAACCTAATTGATTAGCCATAATCTTTCGCTAAACAAAGAGTAAAGCAAAAGTATTTAAAAATCTTATTGTTTTTAGTATGAAAGAAGTCTGCTTTTCTCATTTATAAACAAACATAAATTTTGTCAAAAAAGGTCAAAACTAGCTTCGATTCAGACCTAACTTATTACATACGGAGAAAATCTTCCAAGTTCTTTTTGTTTCCAGAAAAATCGATATCAGAATTTTCACCTAACCCTAGTAAACCGCTTTCGATTGCCTTCCTATCAATTAAATCAATAATTATCCTAAAAATAGGGGTTTTAACTAAGTCTCCATCAACATAATGGTTGTTATTACTGTGCGGTTTTGCCCCCATTCTTTTTAGAAAGGTACTCTCAAAAACAGTATTATGAAGATAAAGAAAAGACTCTTTTTGGTATAATCTATAAGCTTCATCAAGCAGACCCTTATGGCTTTGGCTTAGTTGTGTTAATTCCAGCTCTTCTCTTTCTAAAGTCCGATAAATCATATAGAATAAAAACTTTTTAAACTTATTAAATTTTATGCAAATTAGGCATAATGCCTTTTCAGAGTGAATGCCACAAAATCACTCCCTTTTTGAATTGCGCCTATTTTTGCTGAAAGAAAAATAAATCTTCTTTTCCAATTTAAAAAAAGATTTAAAAAAGATTAAAAAATCTATTCCGCTTTAGGAGCTTCTTTCTTTTCTTCAGCCGGTGGTGCTAATGGTGAAGAACCCACTTTAACCACTTTAAGATTGACCTGGTGGGTTGAATCGGATATTCTTTCGCCACAAACTACCCTTCTCACTAAAAGGCCTTTTCTTTTCTTATTGTTTCGGTCTTTTCCAGAAAAACCCACGCTTTTCCCAATCAATATTTTTTTTCTGGCTGCCTGAATGCCTTTCCTTAAAGGGAATCCGCATTTATCTGATCCCCCAGTGATAAGAAATTCATACCCTAAAAAACCTAACCGATCACCAGAAATGGTTTCTCCAATACTTTTTCCCTGCAAAGCTTCTGCTTCTGCGCCTTTAAACTCTTTTTGATAACTCTTGCCTTCTTTTGTTCCAATTACAACTTTAAATTCCATTTTATTCCTCCCGAGACCAAAGAACCTATCAGTTCAAAGCTTTTTAGCTTTATCTCAGCCTTATTTTAGCTGTTATTTGAGCTGGAATTTATAAACCTTGTTGTTAAAATTGAATATAACAATTAAAATTGTGGTTAATAAGGGTTACACAACATATTCTTTAGAACCGCTTTATAAAAATTGAATTCTGACGAAATAACATTTATATAGTTACTGTGTCATCGTTATTTGTGTGGCAGATGGAGCAACAATTGGATTACTTATTGAAATAATTATTTCAGCTTCTGTGGGTATATGGTTTATTTATCTTCATTTCAACCCCGAGAAACAAAAAGTCTTTGTTAACTTGCCCCTATTAGGTAATATTTTTAAATTTAAATATTCTTTTTTGATAGTAGGAATCATATGTTTTTTAGATGTTATTTTAAAAATTAAGAATTACTTAATTTAATATTTCACCAGAAAACTTCTCCGTTCCTCGCTATGCTGCAGTACTAAACTGCGTTACACTAACACTTAACCTCTAAGAAATTAACAGAATTTTAAAAGAGTTTAAGCTAACGGAGAATTATCCTTTTCAGGTTCTTTTTGTTCTTCTACTTTTTGCTGCTGTTCAAGGTCTTTCAATTCTTTACACAGTGAAGCAAATTCTTCTTGTAGTTTTCCTAGCTGTTGTTTCTTGAATTCATTGATTTGATTTCTACTGGAATCCCATTCTAAGGGCTTCATTTTTCGTTCCAGATGGAACAACAGTTCTCTGAGTTCAGATGTTCTTTCAGTCATAAAAAGTGATAGCAATTACGATTATATAAATGTTTGGAAATAAAAAACCCAACTGCAGTAGTCTAGCGCTTTGTTCGTGAGTTGCTTGACGGCAACAGTTATGGGTTTTTTAATCTTCATTGGGTTTTAGTTGTCGTTACAGAACATCTAGGACGTGCCAGTAAAATTGTTGCACAACGAAGTTTTAGACCCAATGAAGAAAGAAAAATTCAAGAAAAGCAGCTAAATCTTTCGAGACAGGTTTTACTGTCTTCAGGAGACTAACCAATTGGATTTTCTAAGCTAAACCTCTTCTTACGAATTTAACTGCTCTCAAACCTAATACAGATCCGATTTAATTTAAAGTTTTCTATACTAAAAACTCTGTCTTGAATCTCTCAAGAGTTGCCTTGGCCGGCACCTTCGTCTTTTTCTAGCTGCCTATCTAAAGAAAAAGTAACTTAATTTTTATAAATAAAACTGCTTGGTGCCCTCTTGGCCAGGGCGGCAACTCTTAAAATAAAACTATACTAAAAAATAGAATGGTGCGAGAGCCGGGATTTGGACCCGGGTCGCAGCGTTGGCAACGCCGCATACTAGACCACTATACTACTCTCGCATTAAATGCCTGCAAAAGAGCGGCTATTAATAAATTTTATCATAGTTGGTTTATTATAATCTATAGCCAAATGTAACAAAAACTTAATAAACACCTTTGAAATTTGAGCCTTATCCCTCCATAGTTCAGTGGCTAGAACGCTCGGCTGTAGAAATCCTTTTGAAATGTCGTTAAGACTGTAATGAAAAAGGATCAGCCTTATAGTCACCGAGAGATCCCCGGTTCAAAGCCAACAATTTTGATTGTTGCTGAAAGTCCGGGTGGGGGGACTCATGAGGAAGAGAGCATAGTCTTTCTTCCTCTTTTTTCTTTAAGGTTAAAATCTGCTTTTTCCACCAGTGGTTTCTGTAAAGAAACCCCAGAACGTAGTGATGTTGTATTCACTGGTGGTATCCAACAGGATAGTATTGGATGGAAAAAGCAGGGTCGGAAAACCGCCCCGAGCGAAGCGAGCATGCGACCGGACAATAGACTGGTCGTGAGCGGTTTTCTTTGACATAAAAGCACATTCATTTATTACAAAAAACAAAATTAGATGTGTAACTACTATAAAAGAGTTACAAAACCGAAAGATTTAAATATTATGCACAATTATTGCATTAAATGGCAGATAAAATTGAATCTTTTTATGTAGCTAAAGTTAAAGATATTTTTGGCAAATTACCCGTTTCTTCAACAACTTGCCCCAATTCTGGCAAAAAAGTACCCTATGCTTTAATTGAACCCGAACAAGTACGTGTATTTTCTTCTAGTCCCGAAGAGTTAGGAAAATATTATGCGGGTCTGTTTAACCGAGACGAATCTTGTACTTCCCTGTCTATTGCTCAAGAAAGACCCCACTCTTTGTCTTACCATCCCCCATTCGACTTAGTTACATCTGTATATAGCAACGTATATCTCGGCATTGCGAATCTTCTAAGAGTTGAAGAATTATCTCCACAAGAAATTGAGGCGTTTGAAAAAGCTGTGATTACTGCATTAGCTGGAAAATAAAGTATTCTTATTTTTATTACTCAACCTTCACGCCGTTAAAAATGAATGGGTAATTCCAATTCCCAAAATAAGCTATTTTAAATAGTTCAAGCAAAATTTTCATTAAGTAAATCACACGCTTTAAAAATGCCAAAAGATTTAACCGGATTAGTAAAACTTTTTCTCAATTTTAGCTTATTTTTCTTTTTATAAACCTTAAAAACACCCAATTTAGCCTAATTTTTCCCAAAAGTAATAGAAATCATACCAAAGCGGGGCTGTTGAGATTACGAAAATCAAAAAATTTCCGTAATCTTTATAAATAAACTGGAGTTTTAGCTGTGAAATGGCAGATAATCTTCTACAATTAGTGCTTTAAAAATAATTAAACCTGTAGAAAGAGCGCTGCCATAGAACTACTTGCCCTGGTAGTGTAGTTCGGCCTAGCATGAAGCCCTGTCGTGCTTTATCGCATAGAGAGGCTTCGACCCGGGTTCAAAGGTGTGGTTGTGATGCATTACAATCCAAAGAAAATCCCGGCCAGGGCGTTTTCATTTCAAGGAAAAACATAAACCACGGGCCGGTAGCTTAGCCTGGTAGAGCACTTGACTTTTAGGTCAAGGGAAAGGAATTGCTTTCCAATGCAAAGCCATCAAGTGGTCGAGGGTTCAAATCCCTTCCGGCCCGCTTATGATAAAAACGTGGCGAATGCCACATTTTTAGCATGCAAGAAGGCAAAGCCTTCTGCACAGAAAATCACAAGGGTTTTCTTGTGCCAAAAACTCCGCTCTTCAGAGCGAAGTTTTTGTGCATAATCATAACCGTTAACGAGGCATAAAAACAAAATGGTTTCCAAAGTTGATTTATATCGATTGCCAAATAAGCACGTGAAATGCGGCGACTCTGAAAAAGAGAAAATCTGCAAAAAATATGATATTAATACTAAAGAGTTGCCTAAAATTCTAAGAGAAGATTTTGCTATAAAAAACCTTAATGTTAAACCAGGGGATATCATTAAAATTGAAAGAAAAAGTAAAACTGCGGGCATTACCGCTTATTACAGAGAGGTAGTTTTACATGGATAATTCTATTTTAATCAAAAAGTATTTTGAAGAAAAAAAGTTTGTCGACAGCAATATCCAGTCGTTTAATAACTTAATTGAAAAAGGACTGCAGGAAGTTATTGAAGAAAATAAAGAAGCCGAACCAACGATTATTCCTCACAACATTGAAAAATTCAAAATTCGTTTTGGCAGGATTACCGTCGGGAAACCAGAAATAACTGAAGCCGATGGTAGTAAAAGAGCTATTTATCCTATTGAAGCTAGGCTGCGAAAAATATCTTATTCTGCTCCAATCTACTTAGAAATTAGCACTTATGTAAATGATGTCCAGCGGGAAAATTTTATTGCTGAAATTGGAAAAATGCCTATTATGTTAAAAAGTAAATTCTGCCACCTTCACAATCTAAGCACTGAAGAATTAATCAAACGGGGCGAAGATGCTACTGACCCGGGCGGATATTTTATAATTAATGGAACTGAAAAAATTATTGTTACGGTAGAAGATTTGGCCGGAAATAATTTTATGGTCGAAAAAAACAAAACTGGTTTTGAAGGCCGATTCTTTGCAACTAAAGGATCGTATAAAATACCCCATCATTTTGAACTAAAGAAAGACGGAATTTATCAGTTAAGTTTTACTAGAGTAAAGAGCATGCCAGTAATAATTATTCTTAAAGCTTTAGGTTTAGTCAAAGACGAAGAGATTATGAAAGCGATTTCTACTGAAAGAAATTATGAAGAAGTGGTCTTAAACCTGTTTGAATTTGTAGAAATAAAAACTCAAGAAGATGCTATTGATTATATTGCAAAAAGAGTGGGCGTAACTCAGCCAAAAGAAATTAGGATGGAACGAACTAAAGAGTTAATTGATAAATATCTTCTGCCTAATGTGGGTGTAGACAGCTCAGCGAGATTTAAAAAAGCATTAAACATCTGTAAAATGTTGAAAAAATTCATAGATGTCAGTAACGGCAGCCGCCTTGCAGACGACAAAGATCATTATATGAACAAAAGGTTAAGGATGAGCGGCGACCTGTTGATTGATTTATTTAGGGTTAACTTTAAAATTTTAGTTGGCGATATTCTTTACAATTTTCAGCGGATTATAAAAAGAGGGAAATTGCCTTCAATCAGAGTAATTATTCGAGGTAAATTGTTAACTTCGCGTTTGTATTCCTCAATGGCAACCGGAGAATGGGTTGGCGGCAGGCAGGGAATATCCCAAAGAATGAGCCGAACTAACTTTTTGGACATGGTTTCACACCTTCAGCGGGTAGTAAGCCCTTTATCAACATCGCAGGAAAATTTTGAAGCTCGGGCTTTACATTGCACCCATATTGGCAGATTATGTCCAATTGAGACGCCAGAAGGAACTAATATTGGTTTGAGAAAAAATTTAGCTATGCTTTGTTCCATTTCACAGAATGTTGAAGAAGAAGAAGTAATGGAAAAAATAAAAAATTTAGGGTTAAATGAATCAAATTAAAATGACAGACATATACTTAAACTCAAAATTAATTGGAACTGTAGAAGACGCACAGCACTTTGTAGAAGAAGTAAAAGATTTACGGAGAAAAGGTGCTCTTTCAGAAGAAGTCAATGTTTATCATGATATCCAGGCAAAAGAAGTTATGTTAAGCAGTGATGAAGGAAGAGCGCGAAGGCCTTTAATTATTGTTAAAGACGGAAAATCATTATTTACTGAAAAGCACGTTAAACAATTAGAAAATAATGAAATAACTTGGTTGGATTTAGTTCGGCAAGGAGTTATTGAATATTTAGATGCAAGCGAAGAAGAAAACGCTTTGGTTGCTTGCACTGAAAATGAAATAACTGCAGAACATACCCATTTGGAAATAACTCCGGGTTCGATGTGCGGAATTACTACTGCTTTAGTTCCTTTTGGAAATTATAACCAATCCTCTCGTTTGATTATTGGAAGTAAAAACCAAAAACAATCTTTAGGCTTTTATGCTGCAAATTATCATTTGCGGATGGACATGGATTCAAATATTCTGCATTACCCCCAATATCCTATTGTTAAAACAAAAATTCATGATATTACTAATTATGACCAGCATCCTTCCGGCCAAAACATGATTGTAGCAGTTATGTGTTACGACGGATACAACATGGAAGATGGGGTTATTTTAGGAAGAGCATCAGTAGAAAGAGGTCTTGCTCGAAGTACTTATTTTAGGCCGGTTGATGCCCAGGAATTAAGGTATTCTGGTGGTTTGATGGATGAAGTATCTATTCCTGATAAGGATGTTAAAGGATACCGCAGCGAACAGGATTACCGTTTCCTGGAAGGGGACGGAATTATTTCTCCAGAATCTAAAGTTGATGAAGGAGACGTAATTATTGGACGAACCTCTCCACCAAGATTCTTAAGCAGCATGGATGAATATAATTTAGCTGCAGCAACCAGAAGAGAAAGTTCAGTTAGTTTAAAATACGGAGAAAAAGGAACTGCAGACTTTGTTGTGCTTACTGAAAATGAAGAAGGAAATAAATTAATCCAAGTTAGATTAAGAGAAGAACGTATTCCTGAAATAGGAGATAAATTTACCAGCCGGCACGGACAAAAAGGAGTTACCGGCATTCTCGTTCCTCCCCAAGACTTGCCTTTTTCAGAGAATGGAATTTATCCAGATTTGATTTTTACTCCCCACGGAATTTCTTCAAGAATGACCGTATCCCATCTCATTGAATTAGTTGGTGGAAAAGTTGGCGCTTTAGCAGGAAGATTAGTTGATGGAACTTTATTTGAAGGAGAAAAAGAAGAAGAACTTCGTAAAGAATTGCAGAAGTTAGGATTTAAAGAAGACGGAACAGAAACATTTTATGATGGACGCACTGGAAAAAAGATGATGGCCAGAATTTATGTAGGAAACATGTATTATTTAAGATTAAGACATATGGTTGCAAATAAGATGCAGTCTCGGGCTAGAGGCCCTATCCAATTATTGACCCGGCAGCCAACTGAAGGTAAAGCAAAAGAAGGAGGACTGCGATTAGGGGAAATGGAAAAAGATACTTTCATAGCTCATGGTGCAACTTTGTTATTAAAAGAACGATTTGATTCCGATAAAACAGTAGTGCCTATTTGTGAAAAATCCGGCTTAATGGGATATTATGATGCCCGGAAAAATGGGCGGGGAATGTCTCCTCTTTATGGAGATAATGCTGAATTATCTGACGTAGAAATGAGTTATGCATTTAAATTATTGTTAGATGAAATTAGAACTTTAGGTATCTGTGCTAAACTAAACCTAAAAAGTAAATATTGAGGTTCATTAAAAGATGATTTACAACGTACATAAAAAAATTGAAAGCATCAGTTTTAGTGTATTTTCGCCTAAACAGATCACTGATTCTGCTGCAGCAAAGATAGTAACACCAGAATTGTATGACCGGGAAGGCTATCCTGTAGATGGTGGCCTAATGGACCTTCGTTTAGGAGTTATTGACCCAGGATTGCGTTGTAAAACTTGCAGCCAAAAATTAAAAGAGTGTCCAGGACACTTTGGTTACATTGAATTGGCACGCCCAGTTATTCACATCAAGTTTGTTCGACAGATTTTAGAATTATTAAGATCCACTTGTAAATCTTGCGGAAAAGTTTTGATTTCAGAAGAAAAAATAAAAAAATTTTCCACTATGTTTGCAAAAACTGATGAAGAAGACGACGATGAAGATGATGATAAAGGAAAAAGCACTTTTACTAAATTTATATTCAAAGATAAATGCCCGCATTGCGGCGCTAAACAAGAAAAGATTAAAATCGAAAAGCCATATAACTTTTACGAAGGAGAAGTTCGCCTTAGCCCTATTGAAGTGCGGGCACGTTTAGAAAAAATTTCTGATGAAGAGCAGACTATCTTTGGGTTTAAGCCCGGACATGTACGTCCGGAATGGATGATCATTACCACCATGCAAATTCCTCCGGTAACTATGAGGCCTAGTATTACTCTAGAATCTGGGGAAAGAAGTGAAGACGACTTAACCCACAAATTAGGAGATATTGTCAGAATTAACCAGCGTTTATTTGAAAATATTAATGCCGGTGCTCCTGAAGTTATCATCGAAGATCTGTGGGATTTATTGCAATATCATATTACTACTTTCTTTGATAATTCTGTTGCACAATTACCTCCTGCCAGACACCGGGGCGGACAACCTTTAAAGACATTAACAGAAAGAATCAAAAACAAAGAAGGGCGGATTAGACATAACCTAGCTGGGAAAAGAACAGATTTTTCTGCTAGAACGGTTATTAGCCCTGACCCTTTAATTAAACTTAATGAAGTTGGCGTACCTAAAAGTATGGCTATGCACCTGACTGTTTCAGAACGGGTTACAGAATGGAACAAAGATTATTTACGTAAAAAAGTTGAAAATGGCCCTAAAATTTATCCAGGAGCTAACTATATTATCAAGGCAAATGGAAGAAGAAAAACTATTACTAACGAAACTAAAGACGAAATTTTAGAAGAATTAGAGGAAGGATTTATTGTAGAAAGGCATTTAATAGACGGAGACATTGCATTATTTAACCGACAGCCTTCTTTGCACAGAATGAGTATGATGTGCCATTTAGTCAAAGTATTGCCAGGAAAAACTTTCCGTTTAAATCCGGCTGTATGTAATCCTTATAACGCAGACTTTGACGGTGACGAAATGAACCTGCACATTCCTCAGAATGAAGAAGCTCGTGCAGAAGCCAGAATATTAATGCTGGTCGAAACGCAAATTATTAGCCCTAGATACGGTTTAAGTGTAGTGGGTTGTATTCATGATGCTATCACGGGAAATTATTTATTGACTAAAGAATTAGTAATGACCCGAAACGAAGCAGTAGATTTATTGCATAATTGCAGCATAGATGATTTCTCGTCTTTACCAAATAAAGAAACTGTTGATGGTAAAGAAGTGTTTTCAGTATTGCTGCCTAAAGATTTTAATTTCATTGGAAAAGATAAAAGCGACAACCAGGTAAAAATAGTTAATGGTGTCTTAAAGTCCGGCCTGATGGACAAAGCAAATTTAGGGCAGGAAAGCGGATTAATGTTAAGGAATATTTATGAAAATTATGGGCCAGCTTATACTGTAGATTTATTAAACAAAATTTCTAAGTTAGGCATAGCCGTTTTATCCCGCAGAGGATTTTCTATTGGAATTGGAGATTTAGACTTATCCGCTGCAGCAAGCGAACAAATCAAACAAGTTATTGAAGATTCAGAATTAGAAGCAGAAAAATTAATTGAAAAATATCTGGAAGGAAAATTAGAAGCTTTGCCTGGTAGAACTTTAGAAGAAACTTTAGAATTAAAAATATTATTAGTTCTAAACAAAGCCAGGAATAAAAGCGGAGAAATAGCTATCAAGCAGACCGGAAATAACTCTGCACTAATTATGGCCAGAAGCGGATCCAGAGGAAACCCGCTGCAAATTGCCCAGATGATTGCTTTAGTGGGTCAGCAGGCATTAAGAGGTAAGAGGATTGAAACCGGTTTTAGTGGAAGAACTTTATCTTATTTTAAGCAAGGCGATTTGGGTTCAAAATCAAGAGGGTTCATTAAAAGTAATTTCAGGAGCGGATTAATGCCCCACGAATTTTTCTTTGGTGCAATGACGGGTAGGGACGCATTGATGGATACTGCTTTAAGAACGCCTAAATCAGGTTATCTTTACAGAAGATTATCTAACGCTATGCAAGATCTTAAAGTTGCTTATGACGGCTCGGTAAGAGATGCAAGTGGAAGAATCGTGCAGTTTTCTTATGGAGAAGATTCATTAGATGTTTCTAAGACTAAAGGCGGAATTATTGATGTTCAGGAAATTATTCAACAAGTAACTGGTGAAAAACAATGAAAGCAGAACACGAATCCTTGATTGATAGTTATGCTGACAAATTATCTCCGTTGGTTATAGCAGAAATAAAAACTAATATTCCCGGAACAATTTCAAAAAGTAATTTAACTGAAATTATGGAAAGAACTGCTTCAATTTATAGTGCTGCAAAAATAAATGCCGGAGAATGCGTTGGTTTAGTCGGCGCGGAAAGTATTGGCGAACCGGGCACTCAGATGGTTTTGAGGACATTCCACTTTGCTGGGGTTGCTGAGATGAACGTAACGATGGGTTTGCCAAGAATTATAGAAATCTTTGATGCTCGAAAAGATATCAGTACACCAACAATGGAAATTTTCTTAAAAAAACCACACAATAGTTCTATTGAAAGTGTTAAGAAGTTTGCTACAAAAATCAAAGAAACCACTTTTGGAGAATTAGTACAGGAATATTCATTAAATATTTTTGAGCAGACACTTAAAATAAAACTTAATAAAGCTTTATTAGACGATTATGGATTATCAACAAAAGAAATCATAAAGTTACTTAAATTAAAAAGTAAAGGCAGCAGTATGCAGGCAAACGATAATGATGAAATTATTTTTACACAAAAAGGAAAACCTGAAGAAATTAAAGAGCTTTATAATCTCAAAGAAAAAATAAAAGATGTTAAAATTTTAGGAGTTAAGAGGATTAAACAAGTTCTTCCGGTAAAACGGGACGAAGAGTTTGTGGTTTTAACTTCTGGAAGTAATCTTAAAGACATTCTAGCTATGCCTGAAGTAGATTCAATTAGAACCTCTAGCAATGATATTCATGAAATTTGCAGTGTATTTGGAATAGAAGCAGCTAGACAAGCAATTATTAATGAGGTATATAAAGTAATTGAAGCACAAGGATTAAATATTGATATTAGGCACGTTATGCTGGTAGCTGATATTATGTGCACTTCTGGGTCTATCAAAGGAATTACTCGTTATGGCGTAGTCAAAGAAAAGGCCAGTGTTTTGGCAAGAGCATCATTCGAAACGCCCATAAAACATCTCATTAATGCGGCTTTGGAAGGAGAAGTAGATAGACTAACTTCCGTCGTAGAAAATGTTATGATTAATCAGCCGGTCCCCTTAGGAACAGGATTGCCCGGTTTAGTTACAAAGCTGAAATAGAAAAGGTAAAATAATGGCAAAGAAAGAAGAAATTGGAAAAGAAATTAAAGAATTAAAAGTTAAAATTCAGGAAGAAAAAGTAGTCATTGGGGCAGAAAAGGTATTGAAATGCCTTAAAAGTAAAAACCTTCAGAAAATATTTTTGGCCAGTAATTGTTCTCCAAAAATTAGTGAAGAGGTTTATTATTATGCTCGATTAGCTAATGTTCCCGTAGTTAAAATTGAATTAGACAACGAAGAACTAGGTATATTCTGCAAGAAGAACTTTTTCATTGCGGTATTGGGAGTTAATTAGTAGGGAAATAAATGAAAAAAGTAATCTTAGACCAAGAAGCATTTGGTTTATCTTCCTTGATGGAAAAAATTGCCCGAGTTCGAGTAAAAGACTGTTTTAAAGATGAAGAGATTATTTATTTTGTTGTCGCTCCAGGAGAATTGGGGAAAGCGATTGGGAAAGGTGCGGTAAATATTAAGCGCGTACAAGAGGAGTTAGGTAAAAGAATTAAAGTTGTTGAATACAATGATGATATGGTAACTTTTATAAAAAATATTATTTATCCAGCCAAGGTCGAAGAGATTGTTGAAGAAAATAACGTTATTTTTATAAAGGACAGCAGTAAGAAAACAAAAAGTTTATTAATAGGGCGTGGTGGGAAAAACCTTAAGCTTATAAACAGAGCCGTAAAAAGGTTCTTTAATAAAGAAGTAAAAGTCGTTTAAAATGGCAAACAAATCCAGAGGATTAGGATCAGCAAAGAAGCTGAAGCAAAGAAGAAAGCAGTTTAAGCTAATTAAGAGAGGAAAATTAAAGAAAAAGGTTGACCCCTTGGCTGGCTCCTCTCAGGCTAAAGCTATTGTGCTAGAGAAAATTCAAGTAGAAGCTAAACAGCCCAACTCAGCAATGAGGAAATGTGCTCGAGTTCAATTGATTAAGAATGGAAAACAAATTACTGCTTTTATGCCCGGAGATGGCGCTCAAAAACTTATTAATGAACACGACGAAGTTATCATCGAATGTATTGGCGGAAAAATGGGCCGGGCCAAAGGGGATATTCCTGGAGTCAGATGGCAGGTTATCAAAGTTAATGATCAAAGTTTAATTGCCTTATTGAGTGGCAAATTAGAGAAAGCAAGGAGATAAACATGGTTGAAATTAAATATTTTAATCGCTGGACGGCAGAAAAAGCTTCTGTTTCTGATCCTGGTTTAGTTAATTATATCTCTTTGAATCCTAAAATCCTGCCTAAAACTGGAGCAAGATATGCTGGAAACAGATTCCATAAATCTTATACTTTTATCATAGAAAGATTAGCCAGTAAATTAATGAACTCAGGACACAAAAGCAAAAAGCATTTTATGAGTTCCGGACATAATACCGGCAAGAAAACTAAAGCCTTAAAAGTTGTCGAAAAAGCTTTGATAAAAGCAGAACAGAAGCTTAAACAGAACCCCCTAAATATATTGGTAAAAGCAATTGAAAATGCTGCTCCCCGGGAAGAAGTTATTGCCGTTGAATATGGAGGAGCAAGGTATCCAAAAGCAGTTGAAGTGGCCCCGCAGAGAAGGATTGACTTGGCTTTACGCTTCATGACTCAGGGAGCCTATATTCGAAGTTTTAACAAGAAAACAAAAATCGAAGATGCTTTAGCTGATGAATTAATTAACGCTGCTTTATGCTCGGGTAAGAGCGCAGCCATTTCTAAGAAAAGAGATTTGGAAAG
>CAZKNU010000033.1:0-11421 GCA_964554235.1 uncultured Methanosarcinales archaeon
GATGCTCTCACTCAGGAAATTAGAAAAAAAATAGATTACGCGACGGAAGCTTTAGATGCCGGCGAATTCGACTTGTGCTTAATTAGGGCTATTCAGGCCAAAGGGGAAGCAAATGCCATTTTAAGCACGCTAGGATTAGAGATGGATTTTTATGCCGATTTCATTAACAGCAAATTTAAAGCGGTGGAGAGAGTTATTGCTGAAAATAGCAATGAGGGTCTGTTTCCAATCTTAGGTTATTCTTATTTTCAATATGCCAATTCTTTAAGAGAAGCTGATAAGTATGCAACTATAATTTACTTAGAATATGCTTTAGAGATGAGCGACTTAGGAATTTATTTCCCCGAAGAGAAGCAGTTTTTAGAAAAAGTTCCCCTTCCCGCCACGAAGGCTATATTCTCTAAAGAAATAATGCTGCGATTAGAAGGGTTCATTGCTGGTGTGCTCATTATTCTTTTTTTAATTTGGATTAAGCCCAAATTTTTTGCTTTAGGTTCTTGGAAAAGGAAACCAAAAAATAAAATTAAAGCTCATTAATTTCTTTCAAAATTTCGTATATAATTTAATTCGCTAATGATCGAGTCTTGGACGTTTTTCAATAAAACCCCCTCTAATATTTTGGGAACATTAATATTTAATTTTAATATTTTGCTTATTGCATCTTTATTGACTGCACAACAGGCAGGAACATGAATCTCTGATTCATTACATCCGCTAACATGCAGGTGTTTTAATCTATCGCCCATAACATCTATGAATTCTCTCGCGAGCTGCATACTTGAATCCTGTTCATAGGCATGCTCAAGATCCAAAACAAACCCAAAACCATATTTTCTTTTTAATTCCTGAAATTGTTTAGGATGAGTGCCATAAGATTTTCTTCGATCCATGTTTTCAAGTAAAAATGGCAGCCCTGATTGATCCAGTATTTCAAAATCATCAATTACATCCGGATGCAATACTATTCCCGCAATGGGAAGTTTATCACACAAAAATCTTAATCTTTCAATGATTTTTTGAGTAGCAGGATTAGCACCATATTTAACTTCGTCCGAAGGAGCATGGATAGAAACAAATTTAAAATTTTTAATATCTTTTATTGCTTGTTCTGATAAGCGATAGGCAAACAATTCAGTTGGCGTTGCAAAACTAAGTTCAATTGCATCAGCTCCCAAAGAGCGGTACAATTTAATTCTTTCATCAAAAGGAATTGTTGACTGGTATAAACTTCCGGTTGTAAAACCAATATTTGCCATAATAATCGGGATTAGACGGGATTATATAAACTTAATTAAATTAATGAGCGCTTATAAAAAATAAAGGAATTTTTTTTTGAATTATAACTAAGGTTGAATTACCACTAATGTTTTCTAGAAAGCCATAGTGAATATAAACCCCTGGCCAACCACTTGCGTAGTTGGCTGGGGAAAAAGAGGTGATAGATGTTTACTACTCTAAAATAGACACTCCTATATAAATGTTTCGGTTTAGTATTCTAAAGTAGTGAACAAAGCTTTTTATATACCAAATAATCTTAGGTTAAATAGTTAAAAAATGCGCTTAAAAGGTTATGTAAATATAGTTAAGTATAAATAAAGAGTAAGAAAATTAAATATCATTAAAAAGTATTAAGTATAATTTAAACTGAAAGAACGAAATAATCGTAAAAATAATTCGTTCTTTCATATATAACAAGCGCAAATGACATTATGGTTATTTTGTGCGCTTGCTATAAAACAGAAAACGGGATAAACAGATAAAACCCCTAATTAAAAAATAAAGACAATGCGAGGTTTAAGACTATGAAAAAAATAATGGTTTTTGCAGCGGTTTTCTTAATTATGTTATCTTCTGTGATAGCAGGAAGCGGCTTTGTTCAGGCCTGGGGAGAAAGCTTAAAAGAATTGGAAGGGCAGACTCTTCCTGGAGCTTTAGGCACTTTATTCGGCAATGAACAAATAAATTTCCACATCCAGCTCGAAGATGGCGGAGAAGCAGTTATCGGCTTGGTCGTGGAAAATAAAATAGTAAAAAGCGTTTCATCCAGCGGAGTTGCTGAGCCTACGCTTAATGTTTATACCAGCGAAGCAACTATAACTGAAATTGTAAATTCTGCTTCTCCTCCTAACGCTTTATTAAATGCTTTAAAAGAAGAAAAAATAACCTATAAAGCAGTAGGTTTTTTTAACAAAATCAAATTTGCTTTCTTATCAGTTTTCTCGAATATTGCTGCTCTTTTTACTTCAGAAGAAGCGGTGCCCGCAGCCGGAACTGCTGCAGATAAGGCAGCTGCAGGCGATACCGCTGCCGGTTCTGGCGCGGTGGCCGGAGCAGAAGCAGGACAAACCGCTGCGGTTCCGGTTGTTCCGGCTGGAACTTGCGCAACGGCAGCAGCAGGAACGGCTGGCGGCTGTACGGAAACAGGTACGGCAACTGGTACTGAGGGAACGGCTGCTGATACTTCTGCAGGAGCTGCAGGGGGAACAGCTGCCGGAACGGAAACCACTACAGGTTCAGAGGAAACAGCAACCGGTGCGGAAGGAAATGCTGTTGATACGACTACCGGGGCAGCGGTTGGTATTACCGGAACGGGTGCGGCAACAGGTACGGAAGGAATGGCCACGAGCACCGATGGAACTGCTGCTGGCGCGGCTGCAGGATCTCAAATGACTAGTGGAACTGTAGCGGAGGTAGAAAGTAAGCCGGATGCAAAAACCTACACGGTTAAAATGACTAATGAAGGCTTTTCTAAAAATCTGATTACTATTAATGCCGGCGATACCGTGGTTTGGGAAAATGTTCGTACTAATTCGGTTTTGAATAAAGCGATGATTATTGGTATGCGTGAATGCCGCAAGGTTAAAAGTGCTCTTTTCCTGCCCGGCGAATCTTTTTCCTGGACTTTTGAAGAACCGGGGGTATGTGTTGTCGTTGATGGGATTATGACCACGCAATCGAGTAAAGTAATCATCGAATAATTACCTTTAGAGGAGTAATGGTGAAGATAGCTTTTTTTGAGGTTGAACCTTGGGAAATTGATTTTTTTAGGAAGGCCTTTCCCCAGGATTCGCTTTTTTTTTCAGCCGATAAAATTACTTTGCAAAGTGTTAATAAATATAAAGAGGTAGAAATCCTGGTTCTTTCTATTCATTCCCAAATTAACGATGAGATCTTAAGCAAACTTCCAGCTCTTAAATTAATTACCGCCCTGAGCACTGGTTTTGACCATATTGATCTGCAAGCCTGCAAGAAAAGGAAAATAAAAGTATGCAATGTTCCTGCTTATGGAGAAAACACCGTCGCTGAACATACTTTTGCTCTGCTTTTGGGTCTAAGCAGGAAACTAGTTGATGCGGTCGAGAGAACTAAACAAGGCTGTTTTGATTTAACCGGTTTAAGGGGGTTTGATTTGCAGGGTAAAACTTTAGGGGTAGTTGGCTGTGGAAAAATTGGCCGGCACGTGATTAGAATGGCCCGCGGTTTTGAAATGAAAGTGCTGGCTTACGACGTTTATAAAGATTTGAAGTTAGCTAAGAAATTAGGGTTTGATTATGTTCCTTTGGAAGAATTGTTTAAATCTTCAGACATAGTTACTTTACATGTGCCTTATAATGAGCATACTCATCATTTAGTAAATCAAAAAAGGTTTTCTTTAATGAAAAAAGGCGCTTATATCATTAATACTGCTAGGGGCGCAGTAATGGATACCGCCGCTTTACTCCACGCTTTAGATTCGGGAAAAATTGCCGGTGCTGGTTTAGACGTTTTGGAAGGGGAAGAAGCTTTAATTGAGGAAGTCCAATTAGTTAAGACCAAAGCAGAAAAAAGAATTCTTGCTGAAGACCAGGCCTTATTGAAACGGAAAAATGTTCTTATTACTCCGCATAATGCATTTAATACTCAAGAAGCCTTAAAGAGGATATTAGAAGTTACTGCAGAGAACATAAAAGGATTTAAAAATAAAAAGTATGTTAATTTGGTAAGGTAATCATCATCTTTTTTTAAGCAGTATTTTATTGTCCACAAATACACCTAGAATATAATAAAAGTGGACAATAGCAAAGAATAGTCTTATTCTTTAATAACCTTTAAAAAGGGCGCGCTTTATTTTCAGTCCCTAGTTTAATTTTATAATTGTATGGAGGTATTGAAAATGAATAAATATTTACACTTGGGAACTTTAGTTGCGGCATTAACTGCGGGAGGCTGTTATCATACTGCCTTGCCAGACACACCAGTATACCCCGATGAACCAGTTAAAGAAGTTACCCAGCAGCCAAAAGAAGAAGTTAAATGGCCTTCTGTTTGCGATAAAATTGATTTAAAAGACGGGGAATACAATGCGGGGACGCCGGTGCTGCCAGCAACTTATTATGTGTATGAGAACGCTGCTAAATGCATGTTAGACCTTAAAAATAAAAATACAGATACATATACAACGTACATTGATGTGGGCTGTGATAATACCATGGATGCTGTTAATATAGGAGACTTTTTTTTAGTCCGCGAACAATTGGGAAGAGAATCAGACGTAAGTATTTTTGACCAAACCCTAAGCTTAGGGCAAATGTTTGTTTGCAAAGAAAATCGGATTAAAACCTATATGGAATAGGTGATGAAATTAAATAATCCAGTGAACAAAAATGATGCCAAACGATACGGATACTTATTTGGAAACAATCGAAGATTTTGTTGATGCTTATAGAAAAAAATATAAAGTTGTGCCAAGCGATACACCTTTACTGGAATTGTCTGAGTTTGCTCATGGTGAAGGCACTACCCTTCTTTACCGCCGGATAATTCCCGGTTACGATTGGAAATCGGAATTAAAAGCTAATTCGGTCCTGTTGCAGATGGTTTACGACCAAGTTGAAAAAGACCGGGAAAAATTAGGCTTGGGAGAAAAAAGCCTTTAACTCTTAAAGATGTCCTCAAACGATTCTTTAGCTGAGAAATTAAATTTGGCCAGTGAGGCTTACCTGTCAGATGTACCAAAAGAAGATTTTGCTGAAGAAATTCTTAACTTGTTTCGCGCCGATGACCATAAAGGAATGAATAACTTGTTTAGGGCTTATGCTGATTTCTTATTAAGAAGCAAGGCTTTTTTTGGTTCCAGTTCAGTGGAAAGTGAAGCGCAGATTCTTGCCCGAGCAAAAAGAAATTTGGGTTTTATGTCTTATGCTGCGGATTTAATGAATGAAGGCAGTTCTGTTTTTGAAGTTATTGAGAAAGCAAAAAAAACAAAACTGGATGAACGGAAAACCGGTTTAGTTGCCCCCTTTTTTCACGATTCTATTGCTGATTATCAGCTCGTATCGCTGCCCGGATACCGTACTCTTTACAATGGGGCGTTATATTCAAAAGCCTGGCTTGTTCCTGATGAGCAAAATACCCGCTTGCTAAGTTTTCTGCTCTTGAGAAGATATACTTATCCGAGTGAAAAAGATATAATGGATTGTTTGCAGCAAGCAGCAGCTGATTTAAGCGCACCAAATCCAAATGGTCCTGATGGCGGTTCTTACAATACTTTAGAACAAACGATTGCTCAAGAGTTTGACGCGCAGCTGAAATTAGATTTGTTGTTTGGAAAAGAAGAAAGTTTAAACAAGTTAACATCCAAAGTTAAACAATTTGTTAAAAAAACACAAGTGTTGCCTGGGCAGCAATTTTTAGACCTTAAGTATTCTTTGGTGCCAGAGGAGTTTATTAAAAGCAATCAAGCTAAAGGAAATATCCGGGGGTTAAACTGGTATGGTTTAGCTCTTTCCTCTCCAGAGTTGCAGAAACATCCCGGCTTGGGGTTAAGATGGAGTTTACAGCAGCTGCCTTATGCAAATGCCCTGCCCGAAAGAGAAAAAATTAGCTTAAATGAGATTTCCATTAATGACCAAAAAGATGCAAAAGAAGTGATTGATGCTTTGTATACAGCTTTAGCTACACCAAACCATTTTGCCCAGGTGCTCGATGCTTCCGATTTAATTAAAGAAGAAGCAGCTTTTAATTTTGTAAAATTTTTAAAGGAGCTGAAAGAGGAAGAGAAGATTAAATCGCAAGAATTAGCCCAACAGTATTCTTTATTCGGAAACAAAAGCGATCGCAATCAGGGAAAGGCTAACTGATTATTTACAGTAGTGGGTATCTGCGATAACGATTATTTATACTTGGTGCATATTGATTTATTTGTCTCACTTTTTTGCAAAGGTTTATATTCTCTAAAAACCTTTTCTTTTAATCATGTATAAAATGACGCACAGCAACGGTTATAACTGCTTTGTTAATAATGGTGGCGGTAATAGAATAAGTAATGGTGACCGTAATAGTAACAATAATGATTGTAGCTGTGGTTTAGAATCGATGGTGCAAAATTACCAGCCGGCATTGACCTATCACGCCCCTCTTCAAACTTTTTATTCTGCAGCCAGTAATTCCATTGTTTATACACAGACAGAAAGTTATTCTGCCTGTTGTGTTTCATCGTTGTTACCTTCCGGATCTAGAGAACGGTTAGATAATTTTACTCACGCTTATTCTCGCCAGGAAGCAAACCAAAAACCCTTTTATGGTTTGTTTACCATCCAATCCGAATATCATTTTATTCCAGACAATTTTCTTAAGCCGGGGCAAAACAGCCTTTTTGTTGGCAAAGCGGAAGAAGTGCAGGAATATGTTGAAGAAGCCTTTGAAAATATTTTTAATCGGCCTTTTCCCAGCGATATCAAGATCAGTATGTTGGATGCGGAAAATTTTAGAAAGTTAGCTCCGGCAGCAAATACTATTGGGCTTTCTATTAATAGAAGCCCGCTGGGCTTATTATCTGAGATATTCGTCTTAAACGATTCCTTGGGGAGAGTAATGCTAACTATTGGCCACGAATTAGGGCATGTGTTATCTCCAACCTTGCCAAATTGCCATGATGAAGAAGCAAAGGCTTATGCATTTTCGCTGCTGTGGATGAAAGTTATTAAAGAACACAATATTGCTAATTTAAGCACAGCAATCATCATTGAACGCCCTGCCGAAAATGGGCTGCATAATGTTTCTTTTCAATTTGTGCACAATTTAATTGTTGATGGCAAGGAAGAAGGGGAAATTTATTTAGAATTGATGCAGAAAGAAATTTCTGTATCTCGTTTAGCTTTCATTTAGTTTTACAACAATTTAGTGTGGAACTTAGTTTTTGGTTACAGAATTATTTTACTGGATATAAATGGTTTAAATATTCTCCTAAGACGGCTAAATATTGGCTTTTTAAGTTGTGCATTAACAGGCTTAAATCTTTGATCTGTTCGGTATGTTCTAATAAAGCGGCATGGTTTTTTTTGGCATCCTCTGTAGGTAAGTAATGATTAAATAGGGCTTCATGCTTTTCATTTTCTGGAGTAATATACTCTGGGAAATTTTTAAAAAAATGATTTCCTAATTGTGCTGCTTCTGTGAATAGACGATAAAGAGCAACTTCTATGTTTGTATGGCATATTTCTTTTACTAGCACAGGTGCGCCAAAAATTTTCCAATAAATAACTGATAATAAAGAAGGATTTGGGCCAACTTTTTTAGACCTGGATAATATCTGTTCAAGAAGATGCGCGCATTTTTGGTGAGCTTCCCGCTGCTCCTGAAAGTATTTCTCAGGATTTTCCTGCAGCTGCCTGATGCTATAAACTAAGGTGCTCTCTTTTAAAGTAATAGTTATTCCATTTTTTTCATCAAGGTTTATTACCTTTGACTTTACTTCTCCTTTAGATAAAATATCTTCTAAATCTTGTTTAGCTTTCAGAAAATTTTTAGTATAATCTTCGCGTTTTTCAGCGTCTTTGCTTTTTTCAGGATCTTCCTTTTTTTTAGTAAAATCTTCCATTATCTGCAGTTTAATGTATTAATATAAAAAGATTTTGGAATATTTTAACGATACTAATAAAAACTCTTTTTTACACAATCTTGCGCAAAAAACATTTAAACTTAAATGTTTAATTACTATTTATGCTTAAAAAAATGTCTTTTATCTTTGGCTCTAAAACCAAAGCACAAGAACTGTTATTCCTCCTGCAGGATGTTAAGGAAATAGTTCGGCAGGGCTTTTATGAATCTGAGCTGCCGGCAGTGGAAACATTCTGCCAGGAGCATAATCTTTACTGCATCAAGTCAAAATTTAAAGTTTTATTTGCCGATGAAGAAAAATATTCCAATAAAGGCTTTAGGATTCCTGAAACTGATTCCCGGCCAGGAATGTATTTTGTTTATATTTCCAAAGACGAACAGAAAGCCTGGCTGGCTGCTTATTATGAATTGATGAACAGCGATAAAGAGTTAGGTTTATTGTTAGGTTATCCTTCCTGCTGTGTGGATTTCTTTTGCCGCAATTTCAATAAACGTGATCCTGGCTTTAATAAAAATAATGCTTCCTTTAATAAAAATAACACTAACTTTAATAAAAATGGTGCCGGATTTAATAAAAATAATACTAACTTGCAGTTGCCGCCAAAAAACCTTTTTACTAACTTAACTAAAAGAGAGCAAGATTTGGTTTTAATTTCTCATTTTCCCTGCAGTTCTGACTGTCCCAAGAGCATTGAGCTAGCTAAAAAGCATCTGCAAGTGATTTATGCTGTTGATAAAGAAAGAGCTAGAGAATTAACGACGAGATTAAAAGTTGATTGAAATTTATACTTTATTTACGAAAATAAAATTTAAACTAAATCAAAACCCGATTCAAATTTAACAATCATCTCAACACAATTCCAATCGGGCAATGATCTGAACCTATGACTTTAGGCAGAATAAATGCGGTTGCTATTTTTTCCTGCAGTAATTTAGATAATAAAAAATAATCTATTCGCCAGCCAATATTTCTTTGCCGGGCATTAAACATATAACTCCAATAAGTGTAATTTCCGCCGTGCTGATTAAATTGCCGAAAAGAATCAATGAATCCGGCGTCGACGAAATTATTAAAGCCATCAATCTCTATTTGGGTATATCCGGCAGTTTTGTTATAATTTTCATCCGGATTAGTCAAATCGATAGGCCTATGAGCGACATTTAAATCTCCACAAACAATTACTGGCTTTTTCTGTTCCAGCTGTTTAAGATAATTAAGAAAATCTTGGTCCCATTCCTGGCGGTAAATTAAATGAGGAAATCCCCTTCCAGAATTAGGGACATAAACATTAACTAAAAAATAATCCTTAAGTTCTAAAGTGATAATTCTTCCTTCTTGGTCGTGTTCAGCTATATTCATTCCATAAGTTACGGAAAGAGGTTTAATTTTACTGAAAATGGCTGTGCCTGAATAGCCTTTTTTCTGGGCGGCATTCCAGAAATGATGGCTGTAGTTTGGCAAACTGATTTCTACTTGGCTTGGGTGTGCTTTAGTTTCTTGGATACAAACTAAATCCGGAGCTTCTTGTTCAATAAAGTCAATAAATCCTTTGTTTAAAATAGCCCTAATTCCGTTGACATTCCAAGAAATTATTTTCATAATTTTGAGTATAAATTTCCTTGATTTAAAAATCTTAACTTGGTTTTTAGTAAAACTTATTTATTTAGGTTATAATTTTTCTTTAAGATCAGAATTATCTTTTAAATTTTTAGAGGATTCAGAAGTTTCTGGAGAAAGTTCTGAGGAAGTGGGAGGGCCCTTATTAACGTCGACAGCAGCGTTTTTTTCTTTTCCATCATTATTGTTTTCTTTTTTCTCGCCATTTTCTTCTTCTTTTTTTCTCCTTAATGGAAACTTCTTTCTTACATCTTCACCCAGCTTTTGCGCTTGCTCTTTCACCTGGTTTTTAGCTTTTGTAATATGAAACATTAATTTAACTACAATTCCACTAAGAGTTCCAAAAGCAGCAACCGTTGCTGTAATCGCTAAAGAATTCTCTTTCAGCCACGCCATTATGGTTACTTTGGGCTTCTGCGCATTAACTAAATTGGTGCTTAAGTCAGTAATTGCAGCGGCAGTCAAATCAGAACCAATCTGCGCATCGGCTAATTTTCCGATTAAAATCTGCTGCTGGGTGGTTTGAATTTGTGTCCGGATAGTTTTAATTACATCAAATAATTCGCTTACCTGGTAACCTTGAGCTTTCTTTTCGTAATAAACGCTTTCTTCCTGCTTTAATTGCTCTTTTAATTGGTTTAACTTGGTTTGTAGTTCTTCTTTATTGTAAGTAACCTGTTCGTTAACCGTGAAAGACAAAGGAAACCCTTTTTCCAATACTTTTGCGGTAGCGGAAAGGCTGCCTGTCTGCAAAACGTTAATTTTTACGGTAAGCGAATCCTGGTCTCCCGGATTAAGCGCGGGAATGGAAGTTGAAGTTAAATACTGTACTCCTTCTCCGATAATTTTGGCGCTAACCTCATTAATAATTTCTTCTCCAGTATTGCTAATTAGGAAAGTAATTTGGTTTTCACCCAAATTAAGAATTTTAGGAAAATAAGAAGTAAGATTAAGATGCGAATCGTATTTAGTTACAGCCAGAAGTATCGAGGCAACGGCGCTGTTTTTATCGGCGTCAGTTACCGTTAATTTAATTTCATAATCTCCTGGTTTGCTAAAAGTATAAGTGGGGTTTTGCTGGGTGCTGTCAATGGTCGTGTCATTATTGAAATCCCAGGAATATAATTGCGGCTCTTTTCCATTGCCGACGGCAGTAAATTGAACTGTTAAAGGGGCCTTTCCAGAAGAAGGATTAGCGATCGCCGAAATGCCAATGGCTTTTTTAACCTCGATAGTTTTGTGCAGTAAATAAGATTGTTCGGCTAAGGAAGCATTAAGTGTTACTGTATAAGTGCCTTCTTTAGTGTGGGTTTGCTGGGGAGCAGCTTCGGTGCTGTCAATAATACCATCGCTGTTAAAATCCCAAGCATAAGTGTCCATAACTTGATTAAGAGAAAAAGCAACCGTTAACGGTGCAGTTCCGGTTTCTGGAGAAACGATAATAACCTGTTCCGGCGATGCTTCCTCAGCTATTACGCTAGTTAAACTTAAACAGATTAATAAAATTAAACCAACCCATCCACTTTTTTTATACATGGACTAATGCAAACGGCAGCCGGTTTTTAAAGATTTCTGTAGTGTTATATTCAATTGGAATTTTAGAAAAAATATTTAAAACTATTTAATAAAAAGAATAATCAAGTGTTTAGTGAAGGGTTATACTTTTTTTAACGTATTCTCTTACGCTGCTTTTAGCCGGACTTTTTGTTATCTTCTCGCCTTGATCTCCTGTACATCCGCCACTGCCGTCTAAATCGCAAACGCCTAGCCAGACATTTAAACCAGTGGTTTGTATTTCTCCTAAAAGTGCTCCTTCCATGCATTTTTGGTTTTTATTTTTAACAAAAGGGAGCCATACTTTGTCAGGAGGGCAGGTAATTTTAAATTTAGTGATTTCATCAAGCTTAGCAAGAGGATTATAAGCA
>CAZKNU010000033.1:11521-12610 GCA_964554235.1 uncultured Methanosarcinales archaeon
CGTATAATATCTCATTGAGCGAAAAATGATCACTGGTTTTCCCTGCGACCAAGCTGTATTTGCATCTAGTGTAAACAAGCCAGTGTTAAACAAGGTAGCACTAACTTCAGCACCAGCATCCCAAGAAGCTTGATTATACGGATAACCTTCATTATAACCAGAATATTGTCTATATCCATAAGCATAATAACCACCTGGCGTTAGAACACCAAGGGTTTTGGTTATTAATGGTCCTAAACTAAAAAAATCTTGTTTTGGCGAGTCCATATATTTCCCAAAATTGAAAGTTACATAATTAGCGCAATTCTCAAACCACTCGGTTTTTTCTGAACAAATCCTGCTGAAGATTTCTTTTGAAATCCATTCAGTAAATTTTATGTCTTCGTAGTACAGCCAACCATATTCAATCTGCAACGGCACATCTCCATAAGATCCAATTCTCCCTGTAAACCCTTCAGAGTTTGGATACTCATTTATGAAATTATAAATCCAAGCCATATCATGCTTGTATTGCTTTAAAAAATTCGAGTCGGATAATTCTTTAAATTTATCGGGAATGTATTTAGCCGCTTCGGGATTATTTCTTAAATCCAGAATCTTTTGATCATAAGCATTTGTTACTTCAATATCAGCAACCAATATGTCTGCTTGAGGAATCTCGTTTTTTGAATCATTAAAAAACTTGGCAAAGTAAGCTAGTTCGCTATCCATGCAGTCTTCAAAAGATTTTAAATCGTTTCCCCAAGGAATGAAAAATTTAAGCAAGGGTTGATTTATACTTTTCTCACACCATCCAACATTGCCGCCCCAAGGACTGAATCCGATGGCTCTTTTTTTAGGAGGTATAGAATCTCTTTGTTGCGGAGTTAAACCTTCAAATGCTGCAATATGGGAAAAACCTTTCTTTAAAGGAGCAGTTCCTACATCTTTAACGCATACTTTCCCTTGGAAACAACCAGCTAGTTGAATCCCTTGATAAACCGTAATCAAACTAGGGTGCAAATTAAAATCTGGAAAATCATTCCAGCTGATATCGGTATATAATTTATCTGCTTCCGAATTATCGAAAGGACTGGAACAAAATAGGTC
>CAZKNU010000034.1:0-12316 GCA_964554235.1 uncultured Methanosarcinales archaeon
TTGACCAAAAAGTCCCACTACCCAACAAAACAATTATAAAGTATGCAAACTATGGATTGTAAAGCATAACTACAAAGTCGCAGCGCGGAGGAAAACTATGGCTAAAAAAACATCAAAATCTATTCAACCTAAAAGCATTAAAACAGCAGAAAAAAAACTGGAATTTCCGGGGCTTCCCAAAGACCTGCCTCCGGAAGTGGAAAAGAAATTAAAAGCCCTGAAAGGCAAATTAGATGAATTTAAGAAAAAAGTTCTGGAGAAATTTGGAGATTATATTGTAGGCATCTCTTTGCTTCCTCCGGAAAAAATTCCCAAAGAAAAAGAAGAAGATAAAAAAGAAGAAAGCAAAAAGGAAGAGGAAGAAAAAGAAGCGAAGAAAGAAGAAAATAAGATTCCTTTACTAGTCGTAGTTGATGACACCACTTCCAAAAAGATGTCTAAAGATGAATTGTACACCAAATTTTCTACTATTATCAAACAAATCGCGGAAGAAGTTGACAAAGAAATCACCCCGCAAAGCATACTGTTAACGGATTTATGGCAGAACTGTTACGATGCTAAATACGAATTAAACAAATTAATTTCCTTGGGGGCGCCGATACACGATACGGGAATGCTGGCAGCAGTAAAAATTGCTGAAATTCATAAAACGATGGTCTTGAAGAAATTTGAAAAATATATTCTTAGTTACGTCTTGGCTGGTTCATTAACTCAGGGAAAAGCTACCCTCACTTCAGATATCGATGTCTGGATTGTCATTGATGATACCGACGTAAAAAAAATGACCCGTGCAGAATTGAAAGACAAATTAAGGGCCATCATTATCGGCATGGGCATTGAAGCGGGAGAAATGACCGGAATTAAAAACAAATTAAATATTCAGGTGTACATCTTAACCGATTTCTGGGATTCCTTAAAAGAGGCTAACCCCATCATCTTTACTTTGCTTCGTGACGGCGTGCCCTTTTATGACCGGGGAATATTCATGCCCTGGAAACAATTGCTGCGCATGGGCCGAATCAAGCCAAGCAGAGAAGCGATTGACTTATTCATGAGCACCGGCGAGCAAAGTATCAGCAGAGTAAAATTAAGATTAAAAGAAATGGGTATGGAAGATACTTTTTATGCGATCTTGACTCCGACTCAGGCGGCGATAATGTTATATGGCCTGCCTCCGCCCACACCTAGAGAAACTCCAGAAGTGCTGGAAGAAATTTTTGTCAATAAAGAAAAACTATTGGAAAAAGAATATGTAGATATCCTTAGGAAAAATGTAGAATTAAGGAAAAAGATTGAACACGGCGATAAAAAAGAATTAAGTGGAACTGAGTTAGATGAATACATTAAAAATGCCGATAAATATCTAAAACGAATCCGCGAATTGTTTAAAGACATTGAAGCAAAACATAACGAAAGAAGTATTTTGGTCTTGTATGATGAAGTCATGACTATCATTAGAGACGTATTAAAATTAGAAGGAATTGAGAAAGCACAAGATGAAGAGATAATTAAGCTATTTGAAGACGAGCTGATTTCTACTGGTAAAGTGCCGGCACGCTATTTAAGAGACTTAAATGAAATTACCGATGCTAAACACCAATACGATGAAAAGAAATTGACTAAAAGCATGATTGAGAAAGCCCAAAAAGGGAGCACCGGGTTAATCAAGTTTTTAATAGAATACATGCAGCGCAAAAGAGGAAGGGAATTGGAACGGGCCAAAATCAGGGTTAAACATGGCGAGAAATACGGGGAAGTCGTGCTCCTGGATGGAATTGCTTTTGTCATTCATGACATTGATGCCAAGGAACTCAAAGTTGAAAAAGCCCCAATTAATTCTGACGGCAGTTTAGGTATTCTGCAAGACAGCACCATGGGAGAGTTTGAGAAAGAATTGGCTAAATTTAAATTTCCCGAACGGGTTTTCATTAAAGAGCCTTTGTTTGAAAACTTAAAGAAAATCTTCGGCCGAGACGTGGAAGTGCTGATGCATTATTGATTCGTTTTTTAATTTTATTATTTTTATTAAATTAGTTTGTTATTAATTATTTTTGTTTTAATTATTTATTTTTTATTTTTTTAATTTTATTAATTATTTTTTGTTGATTTCTTATTATTCTTATTTATTTTAAAATTAAATTTAGTATTGATTCTATTTTACTAATTTTTAGTATTATTAATTCTATATTCATTCTTTTTATTTTAAAATTGTATTAAAATAATTAAACTTTCTTTTAATTTTATTTCCTAATAACATAAAACAGCTCATTGCTAAATTTGATTATTTGAAATTCGTACTTCAGGCGCTGGCACATTAATTCAATCCATTTCCGTCTGGGAAAATTCATTCTTTTCCCGCTCATGGTTTTGGTCGGGAAGCTGACGACCACAAATCTCGCGGGGATTTTCTTAATTATCTCTTCAGTAACTTTGTGCCCTTTTCCCCAATCTAAAATGTCAGTCATCTTAAACAAGAAACAAATATCTGCCGGCCGGATGCTTTTTAAATTGAAAATATCTAATACTTTTGCTTTTCCATTAAAAAATGGATTTTTCTGATGAATTTGTTTAAAGAATAAATTTAACCGTTTAATTTCATCTTTGCTTAAATCATAAGCATAATAATCCAACTGTTTTAATTTCATAAGGGGAATAGAAAAAGGATTAACGCCGCAGCCCAAATCAATAATAGCAAGGGGCTTATTAGCGATTTGAAACAGTTTCTGATAAAGTTCAGAATAAAAAGACAGCCTTTCCCTGGTTGAAGTATGCAGCTGCAAGATTTCTTCAGCAGAATTGCTCTTTGTGTTTAGTTCTTCCCTAAATAAACCATAAACCCTTCTCAGCCGGGCTCTTACTTCTTTGACAATCTTTTTGTAACTAGCAGAGCGGGGATTTAATTGTTCCGAATATTTTAGTTTAGGATTTTGGCTTAGATACTGCTGTAATTCTTTTCGGACGAAACTCTCGCTGATTTGGCTTAATTCTTTCTTTTTTTTAATTGCTCGAATTAATTCTATCATTATAATGGTAAAGGCAAAAGGATATAAAAACCTTTTTAAATAGATAAAAAATGGTTTTAATATGGTTACAAACCGGGCTTTGCAGCTAAAAAAACTAACAGAAAGTTCTAAAAAAATCTGGCGGTTCTTCTGGAAAGATGATTCAGTATGGAGCTGGCTAGTAAATATCGTGGTTGCTTTTCTGGTTATCCGCTACCTAATCTATCCTTTGCTGGGAGTGCTGCTTGGAACCAGCCTGCCCATTGTGGCAGTCATCAGTGAAAGCATGGACCACGGGTTATACGATGGAAAATTGTGCGGCCAGCAGTTTAGTGAATTCAAGGATTCATTTAATCATTACTGGGAAATTTGCGGAACCTGGTATGAAGACCGCGGAATTTCTAAAGAGCAATTCCAACAATTTCCTTTTAAAGACGGCTTTTACAAAGGGGATGTAATTATTCTTTGGCGGGCTAATAAAGACAACCTTAAAGTAGGTGATATTTTAGTATTTCAGGGAGATAAGCCCCAGCCCATTATCCATCGAGTCGTAAAAGTCTGGGAAGAAAAAGAAAAATATTTTTATCAGACTAAAGGAGACCATAACGGCGACAGCATTTCTGGTTTTCTGGGTGAAACCAAAATAAATGAAAAACGGCTGCTGGGAAAAGGGATTATTAAAGTGCCCTATTTGGGGTGGCTAAAGATACTTTTTGTAGATGCCGTTAAGCCCTTAGGGGTAAATATACAAAGGTAGATTGTGTTTTAATCGCTATTAAACTATTCATTAGAGATTAATTTTTAAGCAAAGGGAAAAATTAAAGTCAGCGGCCGCTTATTGAAACTAACGGCTATTAGTTTCCTTTTGCAAAGCAAATGTTTTAAAAAATTTTGAAAACGCCCGTAGGATTAAATTCTAACTAGGTTAGCAATATTTGGTTGACGGCTTAATTCGTCAAATCTTCCACTAGGATTTACTTTATCCCATTCGTAGGTAAATATTTTTTCTTCTCGATATTTGCAGAATTCTCGATATTTGCAGAAAGGAGAATATTCTAAAATTTTTGAGAAAGCACCAACAAGATCTTTTAATCTTGAATCGTCATCGGCCATACTTAACAAGAAGTAATTATTTAGATCCCAGGTTAAAAAGAAATTTCCGTTTTGATAAGTTCCCCCGCAGTGGCCGGGTCGAACAAAAAGAGGATTAATTACTGCACCTTCGATTTTTCCTTGAGTTTGCAAATCCTTCATAATATCAGCCCAAAGCCAACCTTTCTGATATCTGATTGTTTCTGCCATAATAAATCGGATTAAGAAATTATTTATAAAGATTATGGTGATCGGGTTGTAATTGAAATTAGGGTTATGTGTTTTTTAGAAAATATTTTAGTGATGTGGGCTGTATCTAAATTTAAGCATGGATTGGAAGATAATAATTATTAAAACGATAGAGTTAGATATTGTAACCGGCCATGCAGAAATAAGCAGGCCATAAATTGTCCACAGTAAACAATTTAATAGATACAGAAATAACATCCCCCAGGCAAGATCGTCTACCTTTTTTGTTTTAATGGATTTAATTATCTGTGGAATCATTATTGTTGTACCCACAAATGCTGCACTGAAACCAACAATTTCTGTAATCATTGCCATGTTAACTTGATAAGGTCTTCTGTATAAAAAGATTTCGAAGCGATAAGGGGTTTAATTAGGGTTATGTTCCCTGACTTTATGTTGAGGTCAAGCGTTAGCAACAAGTTTGATTTGGGGTCGTAAAGGTTTAATTGCATTATAAAACAAAACGAAAGTTTTATAAAAAATGGATAATTCTATTCAAAATATGAATAAAACTATCCAAAATAAGAAAATATCTGAACTTAGTTTAATTATACTTGATCTATTATCAAAAAACCCCTTTAAGGTTTGTACAATTGATGAGATTAAAGAGAATTTAATTAAAATCAATATAAAAACAAATTATGCAACTGTTTATAGGAATGTTGATTATTTAGTTAAACAAGGTATTCTTCTTAAAGAAAAATATGGTATGGCTAGTAAAATTAAAATTAATTGCTCAAATGAAAAAACCGCACCATTGCTATCTTTGATTGATACAAAGAAATTTGAAAATTTTTTTAGTAAATTAAATGGGTTTCTTTTGACAACTGTAAGAGAAATAACGTCAGATGTAAGAGGAATTAATGATTTTAGAGCTGTATTAATTTTTGGTAGCTATGCTAAAGGAACTCAGCACAAGAATAGCGATCTGGATTTACTTGTTATTTATGATGTTCCCAATGTTATTAAAAACTGGGGTGAAGAACAAAAAGAAAATTATATTAAAGATACTAAAAAATCCATAACAGGCATATTTAAAACTAGCCAATTAAGAGGGGGCCCAAATATTAATCCAATAATTATTAGTAGTGATGAACATAAAGAAATGATAGTTAATAATGAGAACAATGTTGCAAAGGAAACCTTATTAAACCATATCTTATTAAAAGGTTATCATACGTATTGGTTAGATGTTTTGGACTCAAAATGACAATATCAAAAAGAGAATTAAAAGAAGAATACGAGAAGTTAGTTAAAGAATATTCTCTTAGACTAGATAGTAATGAAAAAAAGTTTGCAGATAATTATTTAATGAAAGCGTTGCATGATTTAGAGCTAGCAGGAGTTTTAGATTTATTGTCAAAAGATGATAAAATTAAGAATGCGGTTGGGATATCAGCTAAAAGTGAATATTATGATTGGATAATTATTACTTCTTATTACGCAATGTATTTAGCAGCAACTTCAGCTTTAGCTAAATTAGGAATTAAATCATCAACACATAGGTCGAGTATTATTGCATTGGAATACAGATATTGTATTGAAAAAAATTTATTAGAACGCAAGTATATTGACATGATTGAAAATGTAAGCTTTGGAAGAGATGACATTCAAAAGCTAGATCAAGCACTAAATGGAAGGGTAAGCGTCCAATATACTGTTTCACAGAAATATGGAATTAATGAAGCGAAGAGAATATTACTAGATGCGAGAGACTTTGTTAATAAGATTAGTGAGATAATCCGGTAGGTTTGTTTTGCCTAAAGAATTCTCTCCATCCCAAATCAAATTAAACGCCCTCAACTTCTCAAAAAAACAGAATTAGCATAAAGAATGCCATAATCAACACTAAACTTCAATAAAATCATAATAGATTATTTTAAGCCATAAATAAAGCTTCATACTTTATTTATGATAGGCTCTGTCTCAAATCTTTTTACGAGTCGCCTTGGCCGTAAAACAAGTGCTTCTAATTACGTTCTTTTAGTAAGGAAGCACCTATCAATTCTCATTCAGAATAGTGGTTCTTGTTTTACATATTGGCCCAGGCGGCGACTCTTGGGACAGAGCCTTTATGACAACAAAATATATAAATAGGCATTGAATTCTATTAAAGTAGCTCTAATCGGGGTGATATACACATGTTCTGTCCAAAATGCGGGTCAATCTTAAGGCCAAAAGAAAAAGCGGGTAAAAGAATATTATTCTGTAGCTGCGGTTATACTAAAGCTCCTGAAGACGAAACTACAACCGAGATTAAAGAAATAGTAAAAGGGAATAAAAGAATCGAAGTAATCGAACAGCTGGAAACCCTGCCTAGAATTAAGATTAAATGTGTTAAATGTGGTAATAAAATTGCTTATTATTGGACGCAACAGACCCGAGGAGCAGATGAGCCGGAAACCCGATTTTTTAGATGTACTAAATGTAATTATACTTGGAGAGAATATGCTTAAATGGAACTGCCGGAAGTACATGATGCAGTAACCGAGTTAACCCAAAATAAGTTGTTTAAGTCCTGGAAAGACTCCCATCCACAATGCATTCTTTCTCATCTTTTTAGTCCTTTAGATGCTCAATACCGCGCCAAAAGTTTTTGGGAAATTGCTTTTTATGATCCTAAAAAAGAAAAAATTGTGGTTTTTACCCCCAACCAGGAAGGGGAAATTACCTTGCAAAAAGAAGACGATATCTTTAAACGGGAGAGTGATGTGGTTGAAGAGCTGGATTTGAAATCGGTTGCCCTTTCTTTTGAAAAAGCAAGAGCTATCTTTGCGGATAAAGTAAAAGAATTGTTTCCAAAAATGCAGGTGGGCGATGGATTCATTGTGCTGCAGACAGTCATGGGAAAAACCTTGTGGAATTTTACTTTTATCACCAAAACCTTGCAATTTATTAATATAAAAATAAATGCTGCTTCGGGAGAAATAGATTCGCATCAAGCGGTGGAATTGATGCAGAAGAATTAGGAAAAGCGAATAAGCAATTATTTTTGTAGTGTAATGTCCAAATAACCAAAAGGTTTATAATTATTGGCTTAATTTTGACTACTATGAGAAACGAATTAACCGCAGAACAAGTTAGAAGAATGATGGAAGGCTTTTCTGAAAGTTGTCCAAAACAGTATGCTGAATATGTACAAAGAGATATGATTCTTGAACCAAGCAGACAAATTCAACTTGCTCAAATGAGTGATATACAATTCTTAGATTATGTTATGAACAGAAATACCTCTGAACATTTAGAAATATATCCTGAATATGCCGGTGAGGTTATGAGGGCTTTTTCAGATGAGATTTTTGAAGGATTAAGAAATTTAAGAGAAGTTAAATTAGAAGATTTGCCAGAACTAAGAAAACAGCTTGGAGATAGAGCAAAACCAATTGAGTTATCTGATTGGGGCGAGTTATATACTCAAGTTCCAAGAAAGAATGGCGAAGCAATGATGACTGGAAAATTAGAGTATAAAGTTGCAAATGCAGTTCCCATTGTTGGACCTCATTTTTTCACGACTACCACCGGGGGTTTTTATGGATTTTTAAAATTCTATGTAGAAGAAGTTGGAAAAATTGCACCGAAACAAGCAAACGCATATCTTTTAGGTACTGTTTGGTGTGTAGACGTTGAAGAAGGTAGGGCATCGTCTCCAATAATCGCTGGTGAATATCGGGGTGTTGGTTTAAAAAAGGGTATTTATCATGTTGTTCCGATAAAGTTCTTCGATGTCGAATTAGATAAGAGCAGAAAATATACAACCAGAACGCAAGTTAAAAGGAGAGATGCAGAAGGAAATGCCACCTCTATAGTTACAAAAGTTGTTCCAAGAAGAAAATAGTTTTAGTTTTGCGAACGATTGCTTTCGGTTCTTTTTTAGTCTAAAAAAAGAGTTTTATAATATTTGACGCCCGTTAGGAATATAACAACCCAACAATACTTTCTAAATGAGTAATAATTGGTTCTATTTTTTAAGTAGTATCGGTTTAAAGAATATATTTTCTACGTTAACAGTCTTTATATATCTTGCCTTGTTTTCAAATTAACAGGGTAGATGTTTAGAAAAAGAGGTGATAGATCTTTTTATGTCCAAAATTTCTTATAATGCCCAGAAAGGCTGCAAAAAATTAGGTAATTTCTTTAAGGAAAAAGAAGAAAAAAAAGAAATTAAAGAAAAAGCAACGGAAGAGTAAAATATGCTAATTAAAATTTGAATTAATTATAAAATTCAAAAGATAATAAAATTAAATTAGTTATAAATTTTAAGAATATTAAACTTTAAATTAACCATACAATTTATTTACTTCTTCCTGAATATGTTTATGCACATCTGCTATGGGCAAAGTTCCGTCAATAATTGTCACATTCTGTTCTTTGCCAACCAACTGAATGGCTTGCTCATAATTGGCTGCGGTCTTTTCCAAAAAATCTTTCTTTTCAAAAAATTCTGGTGTTCCGCTGCGATTAGCCATGATTCTCCCCAAGGCGACCTCAACCGGAACGCGTAAAAATAAAGTTAAATCTGGCGCGGTTAAACTTTCATGCAGAGAAATCAAATATTCCATTTGCCCGCCCTGCGCAGACTGGTAAGCTAAGGTAGATAGCATATGCCGATCGGAAATTACTACTAGGCCATTTTTCACATTATCATTCACAACATTTTTTAGATGCCATTTCCGGTCATTGACAAATAAATTAGCCCAGTAAGCAAAATCATTAATAACGGTTTCATGAGGAAAAAATTCGTGTTTTAACCGCCTTCTTATTTCCAGACCATAAGGATTAAGAGAAGTGGGCTCCCGGGTTAACACAGGGATATGTACTTTATTCTTATTAAAGAGATAATTACAGAGCATAACTGCTTGAGTAGTCGTTCCAGAGCCATCTAAGCCTTCTAAAACTATAAACTTCCCTCTTTTACTCATTAACAGAAGGAATAGTTTACTTTATTTAAAATTATTTATACACTTGTATATATATGCAGTTTACATATAGTTTGGGCAATAAACTTGTTTAAATATTTATTGCCTAAACTATATTAGAAAGCAAGAAGGTAAGTGTAATTATGTCTTGCTTTCTTTATATAAACTTGAGTCTATCTTTCTGATTCTCTTGGTTTTGTTCTCTCGGTTTAATTACACTTTTTCAATTATAACAATTGTTTTAAAGAGAGAAAATTCACCTCTTAAGATGATCATTGGCTTAGTCGGGATGTTCGCTTGCGGAAAAGATGTGGTCGCAGAATATTTACAGCAAAAGGGGTTTACTCATTATTCTTTATCTGATGAAATTAGAATAGAAGCTCGGGAAAGAAAGATTGAATTAACTCGGGAAAACTTAATCAATTTAGCTAATGAAATGCGGGCCAAATTTGGGGCCGGTATTTTAGCCGATCGAGCCAGAATAAAAATGCATTTACAAAAAGATAATAATTACGTAATTAGTTCCATTCGTAATCCAGATGAAATAAAAGCACTACAGCAAGAAGCTAATTTTGTATTGGTTTTAGTTGATGCTGAAATTAAAAAAAGGTTTGCATGGTTAAAAGCAAGAGCGCGGGAAGGCGATTTAAAAACCTTTGAAGAATTTGTTGAAAAAGAAAAGTTAGAACAAAATGCCAATCCAACTAAACAGCAGCTGCATAAAGTCGTAAAAGAAGCTAAAATAACTCTTAAAAATGACAGTACCCTAGCTGAATTATATAAAAAAATTGACCGGCTGCTTTATGATTTGAGAAAGAAATATCAGCAGCCTCGCCCCAGCTGGGATGAATATTTCATTAACATTACTAAAGAAGTAGCTAAACGAGCTACTTGTCTGCGAGGGAAAATCGGGGTGGTGATTGTTAAAGACAAACAGATTATAGCTACGGGTTACAATGGCTCTCCACGAGGACTGCCCCACTGCACGGAAGTTGGCTGCAAAATCTGTAAAACTATTGACGAATCCGGAAAAGAAGAAGAACGCTGTCTGCGGACTGTGCATGGAGAATTAAATGCTATTGCTCAGGCTGCTTTACACGGTGTTTCCACCGAAGGAGGCACTTTATATGGTACTTACAAGCCTTGTTCCACCTGCATGAAATTAATTATCAATGCGGGAATTAAGAAAGTAGTTTGTGAAAAGAATTATCATGACCAATTAACGGATGAAATAGCCAAAGCCGCCGGAGTGGAATTAATCATTTTAAAACCACACCGAGATGCGTTGGAAACGGCGTGAGGAAATTTAATTTTTTATTCTCAACACTTTTTCCCGGCTTTTTTCTCCGGATTTAATTTCCACGGCTAACTTAAAAGTTTTCTTAAAAAATTTAATCAATTCTTTATTAGCTTTATCTTTTTCGGGAACCGCTTTCAGGTAAAGTTTGAGTTGTTTATTTTCTTCAACTAATTTAGTGCTGCTGGCATTGGGAATTACTTTGATTCTAAGCAGTTGATTAGAAATAAACGGTTTCAAATCAAAAGCATCTGCGTCCATAAAACACCAAAATTATTTGTGCTCTTCGGCAATGGTCTTGAATAAATATATCCTTAACCAAGCTAGGAAGGCTAAAGCAACCACTAAATTAACCACATTTAAAATTAAAGGCGAGTTGAGTAATGCTGTTTTTAAGGGCAGAGTAATCAGCATTAGAACTAAACCAGTTGCAGTCGAGAATAAAATTAATCTTCCTAAATTCTTCCATTTTCGTTTCAGCAAACTAAATCCGCTGCCCACTGCTGCCCAGACTTTATACTTAAAGGCAAATTGATAACAGATTAACAATAAAATAACTAAAATAATTACGGAACAGAAAAAATTTACCGTGCCGTTAATGAACAGGCGGACATTCTGCATAAAGACCGGATGCAGCAAATTAAACTTTGGCGCTAAAGAAAACCCAAGGTTAATCAATAAAGCTGAAAGCAGCCTGATGATAAAGTACAACAATCCAAACAGGACTAAAGGGATTATTAAGAATAAATCCAATAAATTCCAGCGCCAATAATTTTTAAAAGCTAATTTCTTTTTTAGCAGATGATACCAAATCACGGCCTGCGAAAAGGAAAATAACAGGAAAGAAATTAAGATTAATGCAGCAATGCCAATTAACGACCAAATCAAAAAAGATTTTAACTGCATTAAAAAAGGCAATAACTGTTCCGGACTGGAAGATGCCAACAGAGTTTGGATTTCTTCTGCCGACTTGCCCTGCAGGACTTCTACCGATTTGCGCTGTAAAACCGCGCCCGCATAAGAAAAAGAAAAAAAGATTAAGGAAAACAGTACTGCATCAATTAAAAAAGTAAATAAATGGTTTTTAGTTAATTTAAATGAATCCAGATAATTCTTAAAATGCTTGTTCATGATTATTTCTCTTGAACATATTTATTTTTGATTAATTTATTATCTTATCAATTAATTTACCAATTAGTATTTCTAGAGATTTCTCCTTTGTTCTCAGATACTTTAGCTGAACTTTGTCCGGATTGCTGCCATTCTACGCTGCCTACAGAAGAAGTTTCGGCCGTGAAACAGACATTAGGTATTTCCGACGTTCCTGAAAAGGCATTAGTGGTCGAAGGCGCCTGATGCCAAACGATACAAGCTTCAGTATATTCCTTTGGTGAATATTTAATAATAGCATCTTTATCCGAACCGCCATTCTGCAGCATTATCGGCGAAACGATATTGCCGGCCCGATTGTATAAAGGAATCTTATCATCCAACACAATATTAAATGAAACAGCCACGCCATTCTCATCGGTATACAAGGTTAAAGCTTCATCCCAGGGAGCAGAGACGGCCCAGGTAATTTTATAGAAATATCCCTGCAAAGGTTTTTCCTCATCTTCACTGGCATAACAGAACTGTTCATCCTTGCATACCTGCCCTAAATCACAAATCCATTGCTCATCTGCTTCTTCATCGGGATTTTTCTGGCACAAGATGGGGGATTTTTTCTCTGAACGTTCCATTTGGATGCTCGCTACCGC
>CAZKNU010000035.1:0-12239 GCA_964554235.1 uncultured Methanosarcinales archaeon
GCTACTTCAGTAGACCAATCATCATAATCTGCGGCCCGCAAATCATGCGGCTTTCCTGATTTCAATGGATGCCCAATACCAATAATAAAAACTGCCCCGTATTCTTTAGCAATAGCATGCTCTCTTTCTTTGGAAGTTAACTGAGGGAATTTTTCCTCGAGCTCTTGGGAATGAATAAATTTAATTTCTTTGGGCAAGGTAGATTTTAATTGTGGGAATTCTTTTTCAATTACTGCTTCCGTTTCCAAAATGGCCCGGTAAATCTTTTTGACAATTTTTTTCAGAAAAGGAATGCTTCTTTCTTGTTCAGAGATTACTCTCTCCCAATCCCACTGATCAACATAAATACTATGGGTTGCATCAACTTCTTCGTCTTTGCGGATGGCATCCATATCCGTATACAAACCCTGGCCGTGCTTAAAGCCGTACTTTCCCAGGATGTGCCTTTTCCATTTAGCCAAGCTATGGACGACTTCGATCGGCTTATCGGTAAATTTAGTTTTGAAACTTACCGGAATCTGTGTTCCCGCCAAGTCATCCTGCAGACCCTGGCCCACAATTAAAAATTTAGGAGCAGAAACCCTTAACAAAGAGAGCTGCTTAGCTAACTTTTTTTCAAAGGTATCTTTAACCAATTTAATTCCTCTTCCAGTTTGATAAAAATCCAGTTTGGGCTGGTAATCTTCGGGTAAAAGGGACATTTTGCTTTTTCTCCAGTTTTTAGTTTTGTATTTTTAACTTTATTTAACTAATTTAATCTTAAAAGTTCTTTAAACTGGATTAATTTAAATACCTATTCCAAAAATAATGGAAAATAATGCCAAAAAAACGAACTATTTAAATAATCTGGAACATTTGTTTCATTGTGGCGTATCAAATCGACGAGAAAGACCAAAAAATCCTGGAATTGCTGCAGGAGCACGGAGATTATGCCACCCGGCAGATTGCCAAACACACCTTACTGCCGATAACGACTATCCATAACCGGATTAAGAAATTAAAACACGAAGGCATAATCAAAAAATTTACCGTAGAATTAGACTATAATATGATCGATAAAGGGCTGCTGGTTTATGTATTAATCTCCGTGGACCTGCAATTATTAAAGCAAAAGAAAAAAACCCAATATGATGTTGCCAAGGATTTAAGAAAGTTTTATTTTGTAGAGAAAGCTGATATTGTTTCGGGAGGAACTGATTTAGTAGTTACCGTAAGAGTTAAAGACGTCGAAGAATTGGATCAAGTCTTGTTAAAAAAACTGCAGTTAGTAGAAGGGATCGAGAAGACGCAGTCGCTGATTGTGATACATGGAGAATGAATATGTCTATCCTAACTAAAAAAGAAATACTCAAAGAAATTAAAAAAAAGAATATTATCATTACTCCTTTCGACCAATCAGCCTTAGGCCCGGCTTCGATGGACCTTTCCTTGGATAACCAATTTAGGGTTTTTACCAAAGGGAAAACTTACGACATAAAAGACAATTCGGATTACAAAGAAATAACCGGGTTAGTCAAACAAGATTCCGTAATTATCAAGCCAGGAGAAGCAATTCTAGGTATCACCAAAGAAAGAATTACTCTCAGTGAAAATCTTTGTGGTTGGTTAGAGGGAAGAAGCCGCTTTGCCCGCTTAGGTTTATTGGTGCATATTTCTGCGGGTTTTATGCAACCAGGAATTGATAACCAACAGGTATTGGAAATAGTTAATTTGGGGCATCGGCCCTTAAGATTGCATGCCGGAACTAAAATCTGCCAGTTTATTTTTCAGACGACGAAAGGAAAAGCAAAATATACTGGTAAATTCAAAGGCCAGAAAGAAGTTTAAGCTTAACTATTTTTTAAGTTTAAATAAGTAATAACATTATTGAATAAAAATTAATTCGGTTTATCACTACCAGATTTATTGCTGCCGCCAAAATGAGCAAGAACTAATGGCGAACGGCTGCGGTTAGGCTTTTCCCCAGCGACTTTTTTCAAGTGATCTACGTACAGCAAAGGTTCTAATAAATCAAGAGCAACTTGGTCTAACAGTATATTAGAAATATCAGTTGCCTCAGCAGCTTTGCCGGACAGGCCCTTATAAACAATACCAAGAAGCCCCTTTACTTCCTGCTTAGGATAATTACCATAAGGAAGGCCGGAACGGCATATCCGCAGATGATCAGATAATACTGAACCAAATTCCAACAAAGAGTTTACGATTGCTTTTTTAGGAAGAAGTTCATTCTCCAAAGTCAAAAAAACAATCCATTTTTCCACCGGATCTTCATATATATTTAGTTTCGAACCGCACAGGAGGCTATATTTGTTCTTTAAATAAAATAACTGGCCCGGATGCCAATTGGGGTTATTAGTTTTGTTGATATTTTTCTCTAAAACCTCGGTTAAAGCCAAGCCATAAGTCACTTGCAAACAACGCCGAGGCAATACTTCTTGATTTGCAAAAAGAGGGACCTCTTCAATTAACTGCCCAAGGACCTCTTCGCGATTAGTTTTAATTATCTCTCTAGATTCACCCGAAAGACTAGTAAGGGCCTGCTCCAAGATGCTAAGCTGCTTTGAACCTGCCAGCGAATCTATTTTCTGAACCTTTTGCTGCAGATAATTTACAACTTCTTCTTTAGATGGCACGGTATATTTGCTTAGCCAGATCAGCTCTTTAGCCGGAAGCAGTTCCCTGCCTGTGTCTATAAAAGCATCCTTAACATAAACTTGATTGGAAAACAATATTTCATAACCAGATAAAGTTATAGCCATGTTTAGTTAAAAGCCGGCCGGAGATTATAAATTTTAGGGTTTTTTTGTCCATATACCCACAAATTTTAAAAAAGGCGTGCTTTTTTAAACCATATGGGCCCGTAGCCTAGACTGGATACCCGCAGTTCCCTGAAACAAGGAAATGGGGCGTAAGCCAAATAGGGCGACAGCCTCCTACAACAAAGGCAAGCTATTAAGCTATTGTTGGCTAGAGCTGTAGATCGGGGGTTCAAATGCAAGCAATCTATGCAAGTACGGCGGGCATAAAGCCCACCAAGTAAAAATTGTTGTTGAATGTCCCCTCGGGCCCGCTTTTTTTATAAAAAATTTTTGAATATATCATAAAAATTCGGGAAAGTGTCCCACCACGCCATAAATGGCGCGGTATGACGGGACATTTTCTTATCCCCGAATTTTTAGGATGCTAAAAATGTCGCCCTAAAGGGCGGGGTTTTAAACCCCACAAAAATGTCTGGCGACATTTTTTCGCATAACATTAATAAACCTTATAGCCAACAAGCAACAAATTTTTATACTACCTTTACTACCAGCGATTGATGGCCTCTTTAATTGATTATGTAACCCAAGGTTCGCGTATCTTTTGCACCAGTTGGAGGAATCGTCTTGCTCCCAAACGGTATGAAGGGAATGCCGATGAAATCTGCCAGCAAATCATTAAAGATTGCTGGAATGGAAGATATTTACAAACCTCAACGGGAAATTTCTCTCAATTCTGGACCAGGGATTTTGGCTGGTGTACAAGTTCATTGGTGGCTTTAAAACAAGAAAAAGAGGTTCAGCAGACCTTAAGATATGCTTTAAACAGATTTAAGCAATATAATAAAATCACTACCGCCATTACTCCGGGCGGAAAACCGTTTGATTTTCCCCGGCCGGCAGTTGATTCCTTGCCTTGGCTAATCCACAGCATTAAAGTTTCTCAATTTCCTTACTATTCCTTTAAGCCTTTTCTCAACAAGGAAATAAATAAATTTTTTAAGAAATTTATTAATGAGCATACCGGCTTAGTAAGACCAGGACTGCAGGTTTCTTCCATTAAGGATTTTTCCATTCGAAAAAGTTCCTGCTACGATAATTGCCTGGTGGCTTTGCTGGCAAAAGACCTTAAAAGCTTAAAGCTGTTTAACCCGCTTAAAGATTTTGATTATCCTGCTTTGATAAAAAGGCATTTCTGGAACGGCAAATATTTTTTTGACGATTTAACTAAAAAAGAGTATGTTGCCGGAGATGCAAACATATTTCCTTTTCTTTTGGGCATCATCAATGATAAAGAAATGCTTGCATCCGCTTTAGAACAAATTCATCTTGCCGGACTGGACGAGCCTTTTCCTTTAAAATATACTGCCAGCCGGGAACAGGTTAGGTTTATTCTCCAGGAAAGGTTTCTGAGGGATTATGAAAGCAAGGCCATCTGGATGCATATGGGCCCATTATATGTTAAATTATTACAGCAGGAAGATAAAGAGCGGGCGAAAGAATATAAAAACAGATATAAGGAATTAATTGAAAAGCATAAAAATTTTCTGGAAGTATTTGATGCCAATGGCAGGCCTTTCAGCACCCCTTTTTATTACTGTGATTCGGGAATGCTGTGGGCAGCAAATTATTTAAGGTTGTGAATTGCTTTGTTTAATTATTTAATAATCTATATTCTCCAGTATAATAATGTTTTAAAAGTGAAATCTTTGTCTTACTTTAAATGCCGCCGAAATTCTCCATCATCGTCCCTGCTTACAACGAAGAGAAGTATATCCGAAAAACTCTGCATGGTATTAAAAACCAAACTTTTCAGGACTACGAAGTTGTTCTAGTGACTAATGGCTGCACTGATAAAACCGAAGAGCTGGCTAAAAAACATGCTAACCAGAAATTGAGAGTGCTTTCCCTGCCCAAGCCCAACGTCTCAGTGGCCAGAAATGCCGGCGCTTTAAATGCGCAGGGAGATATTTTGCTGTTTCTGGATGCAGATACTTTGCTTGCGCCGGATTCCTTGCAGAAAATAAATGAGCAATTTACTGAAGAATATGCTGTAGCAACTACTAAAACCCTTCCTGATACTAATGAATTAAAATATGCCTTAGCTTTAAAATTAAAAAATTTTTATAACACGACTAAAATTTACCAGGGCTGCAGCGGCGCCTTGATTTGCCGCAAGGAAGATTTTCAAAAAGCAGAAGGGTATAACCCTGAAATTACCCTTAGGGAGCACCGCAAATTAATCCTTAAATTGAAAGAAATGGGAGAATTTAAATGCATAGATACTTATGTAACTACTTCCATGCGCAGATTCAAGCAGTGGGGGTTAAGCAAAGCGGTGCTGTTCTGGGCAAAACAATGGGCAACAGACCATTTTGGAAATTTAAAGAACAGCGAGTATGAAAAAATTAGGTAAAACATAAAAAAGATTAAAAATAGAGGAAAGATGATTATTACTATCTCAGGAACGCCGGGAAGCGGAAAAAGCACTATTGCAAAAATTCTGGTAAGCAAATTAAATGCGCAGCGGATTTATGTCGGCGGCATCCGCCGGGAATTGGCTAAAGAAAAAGGCATGACTCTGGAAGAATTAAATGAATATGCCCGAACCCATGCAGAAACTGATGTTGATGTTGATGAAAAAGCTGCCGCTAAAGCTCGAGAATTGGAAAAAAAAACAAAAATGGTTATTGTCGAAGGCCGAACCCAATTCCATTTCCTGCCCGAATCGGTTAAAATTTACATTAAAGTTGATTTTGCTGAAGGGGCCAGAAGAATCTGGAAAGATTTGCAGAATAAATTGACCCGGCAGGAACGGAACGAAGGAAATATTAATTCTATTGAGCAAATGAAACAGCAGATCCTTAAACGGGAAGCAGAAGATGCTTACCGCTATAACAAATATTATCATCTTAATATCTGTGACGAATCTCATTATGATTTAGTGTTAGATACCACTAATATTAACGCGGAAGAAGCTGCGGAAAAAGTCAGAAAGTTTATTTTATCGTATGAATAACCAGTATTAATCCCTTAAAAGTGATAAAAAAGCAAAAGTTTATATAGTAGCGCCGCTTTTAGAAACATAAATGATAAAAATATGGTACGCTTACGCTAAAATTAAGCAGAGGTATGATAAAAATGGACCAATTTGAACGAAAAAACCAACTTGGACTAGAAGCTAGACTAGAAGCGCTTAAACGTGCCGGTTTTGGCGAAGGGCTTATTAAAGGAGTGGAAGAACTAGGTCGCATGATGGAAGGAATTCCTAACGGGCCTGAGGTATCTGATAGGATGTATCAACTTACGGTAGATAAGCTCTCTCAACTTAGGGTAGATCATCCTGCTCAAAACAAAGATGAAATGAAGGGCGGTTCTCCTTTTTCCTGTTGGTATGAACGAGTTGTTCAGTACATTAGAAATCACCTCTAGTGCTATAAGGTATAGTTGGAGTAACTGCTGAAGCTAGTGTGGCTTTCTTGCCTAAGATGAGAAGGGATGGTAATTTAAATAAGTAAATGGTGATTTGGAAAATTAGCGGAAAAAGTTAAGAAGTTTATTTTGTCATATAACTAATTAGTATTTAACTAATTGGTATTTTTTCCGAGTAACTAAATGATTAATTGGCCGGCGCTTTCAATTATCTTTTTAGGATTAAGATATAATTTCTCTTTCAATTGCTCCTCAGATAAAATGCCGCTTAGAACCAATCCGTAAGCCAGAGGAATGAAAGACCTGAAGCCGGCAATCCCGGTTATTCTGGGAATGGGCGCATAATCGCTGGCAATAACATCAATAGTACCATCATTTAATCCTTCTTTAATAGCTGCTAAATCTTGTTTTGCGCCCAATGGCGGGTTAACTTTAACTTCCAAATCCCCTTGGGAAAAGGTAAAATAATGAGGGCAAGTTTCGCAGGTTAATTGCAGCCCCCGCCCTTTTGTGCCCCTTACTAATTGAACACTTTCTTTTTTGCTTAAATGCTGCAGATGTAATTTTCCTTTGGTTTTTTCCAGTATCGGCAGATATCTTTCAATGAATTTTGTTTCCAGAGCAGGATTGGCAATTCCTTCTTCATACGAAGGAGAACAATGAGCCAAGACCAAGACACCCCTCTCCAAAATATCCTGAAGCAGACTTAAATCTTCTAAATATTTTCCATCGTCACTAAATCCAACTACGTGCTGCTTAACGCTATTTACATCAACTAATTCCCGACCTTGTAAATTTTTAGTTATGGCGCTTACTGGCAGAGCTTGGCAGAAGCGTTCTTCATTCAAGGAACGCAAAATGCTTTCTAAATTATCTAAAGGGGGAGCGCAATTAGCCATATACACAACCACGCTGATTCCGCTTTCTTTGGCAATCTGGGTATGCTTAGATATATCTTCCCTTAAATGAGTGTGTAAATCTATCACGGGATAATTTAATTTTGGGTGATTAAATTCCATATTACCAAAAGCCACGACAAATATTTATTAAATTTATGTTTATTTTATTATTTAAGCATTAATTTTTTATTTATTTTTCTATCTTTTTAATTATTATTAATTATTATTAAGAAGTTTGGTTTGTATTGTTTTATTATTGATTATATTTTTATTAATTCTGCATTAATTAGTTTTTATTTAATTTTATTTATTATTATTATTATTATTATTAAATGCAAAAAGACAAAATGATTAAATAAACTACTTAAAATCCAGATACATTTATGAAGTACCCGCTTTTTTAGGGTGCTAATGAAAACTCTACCAAAAATTACTGCCGCAGCCGGTTTATTAAGCCTTGAAGTTTTGCTTTCAGGATGCGCAGAAGAATTTCCGCAATATTCGGGAACCTATAAATTAAGCTCATTTTCACATTCCAATCCAGAATTTCAAGGCGAGCAGCCACCTCCCAAAAAGATGGATTTAATTGACCGCATGGAGCATTATGGGGGAATCTGGATCCATCATTTAAAATTAGATTTTGCTGAACCAGAAGCAGGGAGAAATATTGCTTTGCGGTTAAATAATTTAACTAATGTAGATAGGGGTGCGTGGCCCAACAATGGTTTTAACGGAGCCAACATTTTTAACGAAAAAAAGGTGTATGGAACGGGCGCTTTCTGTAATTACCAATATCAATATTTTCTTTATTTGGAAAGCAATCCAAGCGCAGAAATCTTAAGAGAAGTTTATCCTGGACAAGCAGGGTTTGTTGGGAATGATCCAACAACCGGAATGCCTTTATATGAATCATTACACAACCCCAAAGAAGTTGAGCTTGATGAAGCAGCAGCAGAAAAATGGCAGAAGACTATTGACGATAATCCGGGAATAATTTTAACCTTTACTTTCACTCGCCATCTTAAAAGCGAAAGACCGGGGTGGGAAGATGGATATAGAGACTGCATTCTGCCGTATGATCCGCGGGGAGAAGAATCATTAACTTTAATCTACCAATCCGATGAAGAAAATAATACCGTTGATATCCGCAAAGCCGGGCTGGAAGACATTTACCATGATCTTGTCCCTGCAGAAACTTTTTTTACTAAATTAATTTCTGGAGTTAAATTGTAATAAAGATTGTTCAATTAAAATAAACCTAGATAATGAAAGACCTAAGTAATGCATATTAGTATTATGCCTTTCAAACTTTAGTTGAGGTAAAATAATATGTACGACTATTGTCCTCAACTAAAAGAACATAAAATTTATAAAAAACCTAATGAAGACCCAATAAAGATTTGAACATGAATTACAAAACCTATGTTGGATTGGCTGCTTTGATTGGCAGTATGCATTCTGGATGTATAGGCCTGCCTGTTCTACCCAAACGAGAATGCCCCCTGCCTTTAACTTTAACTGAAGAAATGAAGCAGAAAATAGAGAAGCACCAAGCCAAATTCCGAGAAGGAATGCCCGACCCTTTTAACGGCTTAAAGTATTTAAAAGAAGGAGAATATGTCTTGCCTTCAGAAATCATGCGCGCTCGATGGATGGCAGGAAGACCATCCGCCAAAACAGTGCCCTGGGACATTTGGAAAAAAGATGCCGTAACCTCTTGTTCATTTCAAAAAAGATTAAAGAAAAATTTAGATGCTATAATCTTAACTGAAGTAGTAGATTTAAGGTTTACAGAAGAAGAGGAAGTATTTTTAACCGCAGAAAAACCATTGCGCCAAGAAGATAAAGAAGTTTATTTGGCCATGTCTCTTCTTCCAGAAGTTATTTATTACAATGAAAACATTTTTCTAAGCGATTATTTTTATACAATCATTACCCATGAGCGCACCCATAAAATCAGGGATTTAGTAACAACAGAAGCGGAATCCCGCGTATTGCACGAAGCATATGGAACTATTAGATCTAAAAGGTATCCTTTAAATCAGCAAGGCATTGAAGCAGCGCAAAAAGACGGCGTACCCGTTGAAGATATCCAAAAAGCAGAAGAAAAAAAAGACGCGTGCAGCATATTTCCGCTGCTCTTTCCCGATTGTAATTATTTATCTATCCCTTTCATAACCAAGGAATCAGTTACAAAAGGCCCGGAATTTGACCTTCCCCGTGAAGCATTAGATAATGGTGAATTTTATCCTTATGCAATTTCAGGAACTATGCCCCAGCGAGTTGAATTTATTTTAAAACGAGACCACCCGGAAGCATATAAAATCTTCTTAAGAATAAGAGACGAGGCCAAACCATATTAATCCAAAAGTTTTATAAAGAATTAATCGACCAGAGCAAGAATGACTGAAAAAATTAAACTGCATGATTTTGTGGAAGTGGATTATACGGGTAAGCTTCCTGACGGAATTGTTTTTGACACCACTTTAGAAAAAGTGGCTAAAGAACATAATCTGTATTCTGCGCAGATGAAATTTTCTCCTGCTGCGGTCTGCGTGGGAGAAAAACAAATTCTGCCGGGATTAGACCAGGAACTGGAAGGAAAAGAAATTGGAACAGAATATACCGTTACCCTGCCTCCTGAAAAAGCATTTGGCAAAAGGGATGTCAAGAGAATGAAAATTGTCCCTGCGGGAACTTTTAAAGAGCACAAAATAGAGCCCCGCCCAGGATTGCAAGTTGATATTGATGGTGAAATGGGAGTAATAACCCGGGTTTCCGGAGGAAGAATTATTGTAAATTTTAACCACCCCTTAGCCGGAAAAGAAGTTATTTACACTTTTAAAATCAACCGAAAAATTGAAGACGACCAGGAAAAAGTTGCTGCTTTCTTATCTACCTTGCTGGGCCTTCCCGAAGAAAAAACCAAAGTGGAAGTGAATGAAAATAAAGCCACGGTGTTTTTGCCGGTAGAACTGCCTGCGCCCGTAACCGATTTGCTCAAGAAAAGATTAGTGGAATTAACTTCATTAAAAGAAATTGTATTTGAGAAAAAAGTTGAAAAAGAAAAAAATGAAAAAGAGCCTGCAAAAGTAAAGAAAGAACAATCTGCACAGGAAACTAATAATTAATTTAATAATCAATTAAACTGTTACTTCATTCTTCTTCTTAATTTGGCTAAAGCTTCATAATCTGCCTTAGTGCCGCTGCCGCCCTGGCATTTAGCTTCCAAAGCCTTAAGCTCGTCTTTCAAAACTGAATATCTTCTTTCCAAATCGCGTTTGCTTATGGTCATGTTTTCACCTTTGCTTAAATTAATTTTGGATTAATAAAAAGTTAGGCTAATAAAATACTTATTAAGTCTATTTATTATATCTGCTTATTAAGCTCGTAAACGATTAAATCTATAAAAAGTTAACTGTTTTTTGAATAAAGAATTCTTCTTAAGAAAGAAAACCAGTTAGTTATTTTAAAACTATTATTTTAATTCTGGGGTATTTACTGGCATAAATGATTAGAAAAGTGTTGGGTTTATAACTTTTTTGGTTTAGAGACTTTAGGTTTAGCTTTGGCATATAATTACAAAGATTTCTGGTCGGTTTAATTAACCCGCTTTAATCAAGATTGAGAAGATAGGTTTCAGCGCAATAATCTTTATATATCCTTTCTTTTTTTAATTAACCAGGGGTAGTTTAGAATAGTTTAAAAAAAGGTGGTTTTTAAGATGGATAATTATAAAGATAATAATTATGAAGAAGATTTTACTGAAAGAAAAGTAGAACCTTTACCGGAAAAACCTGTGCGGGAAATCCGTTCTTCTAAAGAAGCTAATTATTTTAAAGAGCCCGTTCATGCTGAACAAATATCTCATAAGAAAGCTAATGCTGATATCGATGCAGAATTAGAAAAATTAATCGCTGCCCAAAAAACAAAAATAAAAGTTATTGGTTGCGGGGGGGCGGGCAATAATACTATTAATCGCATTTCTGAAGTTGGAATCAAAGGTATTGAAACCGTAGCTATAAACACCGATGCCCAAGATTTATTGTATACTTCTGCTGATAAGAAAATTTTAATTGGAAGAGAGCTGACTCAAGGATTAGGAGCAGGTTCAAATCCCCGTATAGGAGAAGAAGCAGCTAAAGAAAATGAACACGAGCTTAAAAAGATGCTGGAAGGAGCAGACATGATTTTTATTACCTGTGGTTTAGGCGGAGGAACGGGAACCGGCAGTGCTCCTTTTGTGGCTCAATTAGCCAAAAAAGCTGGACTTCTTAGTGTAGGCATAGTAACTATTCCTTTTGCTATGGAAGGTTCGCATCGCTTTGAAAATGCCATGATTGGATTAGAAAAGTTAGAACAGAATATTAATACTTTAATTGTTATCCCTAATGAAAAATTATTGGAAATAGCCCCCAATTTACCTTTACAAACGGCATTTAAGATTGCTGATGAAATTTTAACCAATGCCGTAAAAGGAATTGCTGAATTAGTTACCAAAGCCGGATTAGTCAATCTGGATTTTGCAGACGTAAAAGCAATCATGGGCGAAGGCGGAGTAGCATTAATTGGTGTAGGGGAATCTGATTCTGAAAATCGCGCAGAAGAATCTGTGCATAAAGCTCTAGAAAATCCTTTAATTGATGTAGACATTTCTAATGCCACTGGAGCTTTGATTAATATTTGTGGTGGAGAAAGCCTTTCTCTGGACGAATCCCGAAAAATTGTAGAAACCGTAGCCAGAAGCCTGGATCCTAAAGCAAAAATAATTTGGGGAGCGCAGATTTCTAAAGATTTGGAAAGAACTATCCGCACCATGTTAATCATTACCGGAGTAAGCTCAGAACAGATTTTTGGCGAAGATAATACTTATTTCCAAAGAAAAGCCGATAAAATGGAAGACGATTTGGGAATAGAATTTGTGAAATGAGCTTAAAAATTTTATGTGTTTTTTGGCTCTGTAGAAAATCTCGAAAACACGCAGAAATAACATTTCTGGTGCGCCAAAGGCTCTGCCTTTGTGTGAGTCGCCTGGGCCTCCCGGTCTTGGCCTAGGCGCAAGAAATAAAGAGGCTACTTTATTTCTGCGCAGAAACGTGATAGTTTTCCGTTTTCTTGTTTCACTTTTCTTGCGGCGACTTTTTCTACCATG
>CAZKNU010000036.1:0-11918 GCA_964554235.1 uncultured Methanosarcinales archaeon
GTCGTCTAGGCCAAGATTTGAACGAGTACCTTTGATTCGTAAGACCTATCATTAGATCAGTTCCTTCTTTAAACTCATTCTTTTTTCTTAAATTTATACAGTTTAGAACTGAACGAGTGAAAGGCCAAGACTTTTTCTACAGAACCTGTGTTTTTGAGAAGACTTATAAAGTTATATAGCTTAGTTACAAATAGATTTATTTATAAATTAATGAAAGACCTAAGTAATGCATAGTAATGTTATGTCTTTCAAACTTTAGTTGAGGAAAATTAACATGCACAACTATTGTCCTCAACTAAATAATCAAAAATGAAAAAACAAAATTTATTTGTATCATTAATAACCATCGCTACATTATGTATTATAATAATTGCAGTAACCGTCTTTTTTGTTTATGATAAACAATTCATTGGTTTGATTTTAATCGGGCTTGGTTTAATTGTTTTGCTTCCATTAAAACTGTTTGATGTGAGTATTAAAGCTGTAGAACCTGATGTTATTTTTGGTTTAATTGATAATAGTTTTCTGGCTATTTTTGCGCTCATTGGTGCAGATTTAGCAGGCATATTTGGAGCAATAGTTGGGGGGTTAGTTGGAAATACAGTTACTGATGGAGTTGCGGGAATATTTGAAGGCTACAGCGCTGAAAGGCTAAGAAAAAACGGAATAGCAGATAACAGAACGGTATTAAGTGCAGCTGTCGGTAAAATGGCCGGTTGTCTTTTCGGTGCAGGTATAGTTTTATTTTTAGCTTGGCTTATTGGGGTCTTTTAAAATGAATTTAAACGGCATAAATGAGTAAATTATATAAACACCATGCCTCTCCTAAAAGGAATGGGAAAAATTGGCTTTTTAGTGTCTGAAGAAAAAAAAGAACCCGAGATAGCGGTTGTTAATGTTGAAAGAGATTTCAAAAAGATGATTTCTGAATTAGAATTGGAAGAAACCATGCAGTTAAAATTAGCTTCCCTGGAAAGAGTTGTGCGTAAGGAACTCGCCAGAATTTACAAAAAAATAAAAAAATTAGAGAAAAAAATCATCCGGCGAAATAAACTTGGGTTACAAGTTGATAGTTATTCTGAAAATTTTCCACAAAAAAGCCTTGATATCTTAAATCAAATTGAAAAATTAGATGCTGAGATTATTCCGGAAGTAGATCGTATACGTAAAGAAATTTTTAAACACATGCCTGCGGAAGTAGCGGAAATGTATAAAGAGTTAAAATTATCTAATGATGAAATTAAACATATCCGTTTCCTGGCTAATAGTTTATCAGCAACCTTATCCGTACTGGCGCGCCCCGTATACGAATCTGCACAGCAAACGGAACAGATGAGAAGACAGATCCTGATGCATCATCCTAATTTGAAGTAAGGTGGCTTCCCGGCCGACTTCCCATAACATTTATAAATGCAGATTAATTCTATAAAAAGGTGATTGGGTGTGAAATTAATTGAATTAAAAGAGGTTAGCAAAAGGTTTGGTAATAATGCAGTTTTAGAAGATGTAAATCTGTCCATTGAAGAAGGCGACATCATTGGAATTATTGGCCAATCCGGAAGCGGTAAAACCACTTTATTAAATTTAATCGCTGGATTTCTAGAACCAACCACGGGAAAAGTTCTGCATTCATTTAAAGTCACCCAAGAGCCTGCCGACTTAAATAAAAATTTAGACAAAATTAAAGATTTTATCGGTTTTGCTCCCCAGCATAATTCTTTTTATCCTAAACTTACTGTTGCCGAAAATTTGCTTCATTTTGGCCAGTTATACGGCCTTAAAAGAGAAACCATTGTCAATAATCTTAAAGGCTTATTAAAAGCTACCGAACTGCATCCGCATTATAAAAAATTAGCTGAACAGCTTTCTGGAGGAATGCAAAAAAGATTGGACATTTCCTGCAGCTTAATTCATAAGCCCAAAATTTTAATCTTAGACGAACCGACTGCGGATCTTGATCCTAAACTGCAGAGAGAAATCATGGAATTTTTGCAGGAAATTAACAAACAAGGGGTTACTTTAGTCATTGCTTCACACCACCTGCATCTATTAGAAACGGCCTGCAATAAAATAGTTATTGTTCATGAAGGAAAACTTACTACCAGTGGTTTAATAGAAGATATTCGCAGACCATACATTAAAAAACATTTTACCATCAGTTTAGATTTAGGTGCGGATAAAGAACGTATTCTTTCTCTGTTGGGAAATATTCCTGCAGAAAGAATTATCGATCAAGGAAATAATATCTTTGTTCACCCTGCAAAAACAGATGTTGTTCAAACCATTGCCCGCTTATTAAAAATAATTGAAGAAGAAAATCTTTCCCACCGGGATTTAGATTTGCGCAAACCTTCCTTGAGTGATATCTTTGAATCGATCACTTTAAGAAAATAAAATTACAAAATAAAGTAGATTATAGATGTGGCATTTATAAAAACATGAAAAGATTGTGGTTATTAACAAAAAAGAACTTAAAATTATTGATTAGATCAAAAAGTTCCGCTTTAATTATTTTTTTTGCTCCTCTATTAATCATTTTAATTTTAGGTTTATCTTATAACACCTCTTCTAAATACGGATTAAATATTGGAGTTTATTCTACCTCTTTTACAGAAGATGTTAATTCTTTTACGAATTCCTTGCAGGAGAAAGAATATAAGATTGTAAGATATGAAACTTCCTTGGAAGAATGTGTAGAAGATATTAAATTAGGATTTATTCACACCTGTGTTTCCCTTCCGGAAAGTTTGCAAATCGAAGAAAACAAGCCTAAAGAAATTGTTTTTTATATCGACCCCAGCAAGATTAATCTGGTGTGGGCCATCCAAGAAGATTTGGGAAATAAATTTAATCTTAAAGCTCAGGAGCTTTCCCAAGAACTGGCGCAAAATATTCTTACTAAATTAATTGAAACAAAAACCACAGTGAGTGAAAAGAGCATGGAATTAAATTCAGTAAAAGAAAAAAGCGTGTCCGCATCTACTTCTACAGAAACCTTGAAAGAAAATCTGGGGAAAATTGATTTAAGCATGCCTACGACTACTTATGATACTGCTTTTGTCGCTGCCCTTAAAAATAATCTTTCCACCGAAATTGAAGGGGGCATTTCCGAAGTGGCTGCTGCTCTTGATGCCTTAGAAAATGCTAACATTAGCTCAGGAAAATCTTCCATCGAACATGCTTTAGATAGTACTGATGAAAAACTTAAATCTGCTCTTGCTTTAGTTCAAGGCAACGGCACTAGCAGTTTGGAAGAAGTGTTGTTACTGATTAATACCTTAGAACAAGATTTGACGTCAACAAAAACAAAATTAACTTCTGCTTCTGAAGCGATCAGCAGCACCACTACTAGTTTAAGCACGACTACTGACTTAATTAAAAGCAGCATTGCTTCTTTAGAAGGCGTGCAGCAAGGATTAGAAGAAGTTAGGTCTAACTTGGAAGCACAGAAAGTTACTGATGCTAGTATTGTTTCTGCCCCGCTGATTACTAAAATCGAAAAAGTCAGTCCAGAAAAATCTTATCTTAATTACATGTTTCCGGTACTGTTAGTATTAGTAATCATGTTCTCTTCGCTGTTATTGGGAACTACCTTGGTAATGATGGAAAAAAATAGTCCTGCCTTTTTCCGAAACTATTTTGTTCCTCTAAAAAAAGGAACGTTTGTACTTTCCATTTACCTTACTAATACCATTATCACTTTAATTCAAATCTTAGTTATTTTAGGCGTTTCTTTATTCTTCTTAAAAGAAAATGTTTTAATAATGCTTCCCGTGGCATTAATTTTACTGCTTTCTTCGTCGGTATTTACTTTCTTAGGCATGAGTTTAGGCTACTTATTTAAATCGGAAGAGACCGGAGTTCTAGCTTCTATTTCTTTGGGCAGTTTCCTTTTATTTATGTCGGGAGTGGTGCTTCCTTTAGAAAGTGTTTCACCCCTGCTTAGAAAAATAACCTATTACAATCCTTTTGTCATTTCAGAAAAAATTATTCGAGAACTATTCCTGTTTAGTGCCTCTTTTAAAGTAATTTGGGTAGATGCGGTAACTTTAATCGGTTATTCCGTAGCGTTGTTTTTAATCATTTTAATTATTGAACGGGTCATTCAAAAACATCTCATCGAGCATTTCATGACAAATCTTCATCAACAGCACCGGCAGAAGGATAAAATCAATAAAGGCCATGTCTAAACTACTCCTAGTTATTTCTGGAACTCCGGGAACGGGAAAAGTGGCCTTAGCCAAAGAGCTGGCTAAAAAATTAGGCTTTCAGCGTTTAGATTTACATGACTATTATCCCCGGATTGCTATTAAATACAATCGTGCTAAGCAGTGTTACGATCTTAATTTAAAAAAGTTTGAACAGTTGGTTAGAAAAAAAAAGAAAGAAGCACTGAAAGATTTAATTATTGATTCCCATGTTGCTCATTTACTGCCTAAACAGTTGGTAGATTTATGTGTGGTCTTAACCTGTTCTAACTTAAAGAAATTAGAAAAAAAATTACGGCAGCGGAAATATTCAAAAAAGAAAATTCGGGAAAATTTAGATGCAGAAATCTTTCAAGTCTGCTTAATGGAAGCACAAGAGCAAGGGCACAAAGTAGTGGTCTTTGACAGCTGCAAGGATAAAAAGATTGCTGGAAGGATAATGAAGTTATTGAAATAAAAAATTAATTGCAATTAGGTTTTTATTTTAATGGTTAATAGTTTACTTTTTCGATGTTGTCTAAAGTGCCTTCATAGCGATGACTCCAACCAGTTGTTGCTAATAAAAATTTACCATCAATTGCCTCAAGTCCAATCATCAATCGCGTGTCGCTTACTTTTCTCGGTCTGCTTGGTCTAAACCAGCGTTTGGTGGTCATTTGTTTTTTAAGCCGTTCCTCTCGATTTAATAAAGCTAACAATATACCTTGAGGATTGGAAGAATGCTCTTTGTATTTCTCAATCATCTCATCGATGGAACCGGAATAACTCCTTCCTGCCCATTTTCCAAATAAAGAATACATACTTCCTTTTTCAATATAAACAACAATGCTTAATTTATCGGGGATTTGGGCAAGCATTACCCCGGGAGTAGAAGAAAAATATTCTGTAGCTAAATCCTTAAAATTAAAGGCAGAAGAACGAACAATAACATAATCTCTTACGTTTTCATTTCTTTCTGATTTAAATGAGTTTAAACAGTTTTCATAACCATAATAAGATACACAGTGCGGGTCAAGATTTAGAAGTGCTAAACCATAGTAATTTAAACCGCCAATTAACCCTTCGCCTTTTGTAACTTTTTGAGTATCGTTAGGTAATGATTGCCAAAAAGATTTTACTGCCTCGTTTTTCCAATCTCCAGACTTTATTATAGCCATTAAATTTTCAACCATTGGTAAAGTGGGGGTGCCCCCCATTTATAAAATTATTCTCCCCTTTTCAATTTCTCAAAGAAATGGTAAGTAGCAGGATCGTATTCTAATAAATCTGTTTTAGTTGTATAACCCCAAATTGGTTTTTCCAAACATTCGGTTGTCCAAGCTTGAAAAGCCGTGGCAAAGGCTTCCAGATTGTTGGTTTCTGCATATGCGGTTAAAGGAAGAACTAAAGGTAAATCGTATAAATATTCCCACCGGTTGCCTCGTTCTTTCTGAACTAATTCCCAATGCAAGGCATGGCCCAGTTCGTGCAGTACAGTAACAGAACAAAAAATCAGCTTGCTAGGAAAAACTAAAGTCGTTCTCCGAGCTGAAGTAGGAAAATGTACTTGATTAAAATCATAACCACAATGAGCACGCTGACTATAGAAGTCCGGGTCATCAAAATGCAGCCCTAAAAAATCTGGCCGATAGCCAATTATAAAATGCGTCCCTTTCAGTAATTCCTTAATCCGCTCCGGCAGAGAATTAAACACCTGGTGGACAAATTCAAGTTCCTCTCTATGCCGATACCGTTCCATATGTTTTAAGCAGCTTTTTAATTTTATAACAATTGTCAATGTTTATAATAACTATTGGAAGAAACAATCCTCCAAAGAATAACCCTTAATGATAATTTCCAGACAAACAACAAATATTTATAAATTAACAGCGATATTTCTTACTTATGGCCCTTGCTGCTACTGAAAAACTGCACTTAAAAAAAATGATCTCCGATTTAAAGAGCCATAAGGCTCCCCATACGGAGTTTGTTTCGGTTTACATTCCTGCTGCTTATGAGATGACTAAGATCATTCAGCATTTGGCTGAAGAGCAAGGCACCGCTTCTAACATCAAATCTGCGTCTACCAGAAAAAATGTGCAGAGTGCCTTAGAAAAGATGATTCAGCACTTAAGAGTTATTGAAAAAACTCCGCCTAATGGATTGGCTATCTTTTCCGGAAATGTGGCTGCCGGAGAAGGCAAGCAAGATTTACGGGTGTGGAGTTTTGAGCCGCCAATTCCTTTAAACATCCGTATGTATCGTTGTGATAAAATTTTTGTAACGGACATCTTGGAAGAAATGGTTGTAGAGCATAATGCTTATGGCTTAGTAGTTTTAGACCGGAGAGATGCCAATCTGGCCCTGTTGAGAGGTAAAACGATTATTCCTTTGCAAAAAACTCACTCCGAAGTTCCGGGAAAATTTAAAGCGGGAGGACAATCGGCTGCTCGTTTTGCCCGCTTACGAGAAGGCGCTTATAAAGAACACTTTAAAAAAATTGCTGAATATATGAAAAACCAATTTCTGCCTTTAGGCAATAATCTAAAAGGAATAATTATTGGCGGCCCAGGGACCACCGTAAATGATTTTCTGGGCCATGATTATATCACTGGAGATATCAAAAAGAAAATTATTGGCACCAGAGATCTTTCTTATACCGGCGATTTTGGCTTGCAGGAATTATTAGAAAAAGCTGACGACTTGCTGGCAGAAGAAGAAATTTCCTTTGAAAAAAAAGCCGTACAGGATTTCTTTCAGCATATGCTGGAAACTCCTAAAAAAATAACTTATGGTGAGAAAGAAACCTTAAAAGCTTTAGAGATGAATGCGGTAGATACTCTATTATTATCCGAAAATCTTCCGGAAGACAAAATCTTCGCTTTTGAAGAAAAAGCACGGGCCGGGGGCGCGAAAGTAAAAATCATTTCTGTTGAAACCCGAGAAGGTGCCCAATTAAAAGAGATGGGCGGGATTGTGGCTATTTTAAGATTTGAAATTGAATAAAAATGAATTTAATCCAAGAATCCTTTCAGCGCTTGTTTCCTAATCAGGAATTTCTTTACCAAACGGAATTGGAATATAATCGCAGGCTGTCTAATTTTAATGCTAATATCCGTTTATACCAAAATAAAATCGCGGTTAATCTTAATCTGCAGTGGAAAGATATTGATGACGAAATTAAAATAGGGTTAATCCAGCATTTGCTCTTAAAAATTTTTAAGCAAGGAAAAAAGAACACTGCTAATTTAGAATTATATAACAACTTCATCAAAAACATCCCTATTTTAACTGTTAAAACTAAAAGGGACCCCATCTTAGATGCTTCTTTTCATCGCGTCAATGAACATTTTTTTTCTAACACTTTAGATAAACCTAACTTGCAATGGGGTCAAAAAGCTTGCCGGAAATTGGCTAGTTATAATTTTCACGATGACAGAATTACGGTTTCAACTATTTTTACAGAAAGCCGCCCAGAAGTTTTGGATTACTTGATGTACCATGAATTACTGCATAAAGATCGTAAATTTAAACATAAAAATGGTCGCAGTTCTTTTCACACTAAAGAGTTTCGGCAGGCAGAAGCACTTTATCCTCAGCAGCAGGAAATTGAGCAAGAAATAGGAAAATTAATAAGAAATACTAGGACTAAGAGAAAAAGGTGGAGTTTATTCAAATGACTTTGCTAGAAAAATTAAATAAACACCTTGCTTGGGCTCAAGAACTAAGCATTAAAGGGCAGGCAGTTTGTTTTAATATTGAACGGGAAGGAGAATTAAAACTAGTATACGATTTCCCTCAAGCAGCTTATCAGCTTAGGATTAGATACATAGAAATTAATAATCGCGGGGAAGTCGAGACAGACTTCTGTCATTTCGACTATGATGCTAAAACTTAATTTTTCTATTTTATTAAAAACTTCATTTTAGCGGGGTTGTTGCGAAACTATTTTATGCATTGGCAGGCCAGTGAACTTTGGCAAAAATCTGCTCAAAAACCAGAAAATTTTGCTTCTGAACTTGGTGCAAAGCAATGGTTTAGCAAAGTTCACAACATTTTAGGCCTTGCCAATGCCAACTTTCGCAACAACCTCCATTTCAGCGATAAATTTAAAAACAAAGCCAAATTTGGCTTTATTATGGCTAATAAGAGATTTCTGTCCTATAATGCAATGAACAAAATCATGCATGAAGCTGGGGCCTTAAGAGTTTCCGATGAAGCTAAAGCCGCCTTGGCCGAAGTATTGGAACAAAAAGCTTTAAATATCTCGACCATAGCCAAACGATTAGCTGAACATGCTGGAAGAAAAACGATTACTAAAAAAGATATTCAGCTAGCTGAAAAACAATGAGGAGTGTTTGACCATGTATGAAAAAAAATTAGTGAGCGTGGGAACTTTAAAGAAAGGGGATACAATTATTATTGATGATGCGCCTTGTAAAATTACCGATTTGGCTACTTCCCGTCCAGGAAAACATGGGCATGCTAAAGTTAATCTTACCGCTGTAGGCATCCTTGATAACAAGAAAAGACAGACGGTTATGCCGGGTCATGATAAAGTTGAAGCGCCAATTATTGACAAGAAAAATGCTCAAATACTTTCCATCTCTGGAAATAATGCCAATGTAATGGATGTAGAAACTTATGAAACCTTTGATTTAATAATCCCTGAAGAACTTAAAAACGATGCTAAAGAAGGCAAAGAAGTTTTATATTGGGCCATCATGGGAACTAGAGTGATGAAGCAAGTTAAATAAGAATATAATTATGGTGAAATTTAATGGCAACTAAATTTGAAGAAGCAACTAATAGAAATTTAAAAAATATTTTTGTCTGCAGGGCTTGTAAATCTAAAATTAGGGCTCCCAGCTTAAAAGTCAGCCAGGGAAAAGTTAAATGCAGAAACTGCAGTTCCCTTAAGTTAAGACCAAAAAGGAAGAAATAAAAACCTAACAGCAAGCTGTGAGTTTTTTAATCTTGCTTGTTTTCTGATATTTATTATCAACCACAGAGTGAGCTATTGAACCCAAGCAAGAAATAAAGTTTAATTTCTTTTTTAAGCATGAAATTTTTAATGATTTTTTAGTTTAAATTTATTTTAAGATTAATTTTGCCAAGGTTTAAGTGGTTAATTTTAATAAAATTCGGGCGTTAAAAAGATTTTTTGGCAACTTTCAATAACATCTCATAAACATACCAATTTGCTTCAGAAAATGCTTGTTTTAACTCTTCGGTATCCTGTCCTAAACCATAAATCTCGTTTAAGGCCATTCCAACTGCAGGACTTCTATTTTTTCCTCTTAAACAATGAACTAAAAGGGTTTCTTTATCAAGACCTTTTGCTTCGAAATCGGACAATATCTTCCCGGCAATTGTTTCATCAATAGTAATAGAATCGGCAGATAATTTTCCCCATCTCGTTGGGTCGTCGTCGTCAAAAAAATATTCTACAATAGTATAAAGCCCCGATTCTTGGAGTGCCAGCCTAAGATTCCTCTTTTTAGAACCAATTCTAATGGCATAAGTTGGATTTGTGGGTTGGTATGCAACTGCTTTCACTAATCCAAAAATCTTTAAGTCCATAAAAAGAAAAGTTTACAACTCTTTAATTAATTTTCTATAAATAATTTCCAATTAGAGCTTTATTTCAACCCAAACATATAAAAACTCTCTTTGTTTCTTTATGGCTATGCAAGAGGCGTTAGTTTTTATTATTAAATATAAGTTTGTTTTCTTATTTTACTTATTAGTTATTGCTTTTTTAATCTATAACCGAAAGAAACTAGTGGTTCAAGCAAAAATAATCTTCCTCTACCGGATGAAATGGGGATTAACCTGGATGGACAAATATGCTAGCAAATTTAGAGAATGGATTATTTTAATTGGTTATATTGGCGTTGGAGCCGGATATGTGGGTTTATTTTACATTTCTTATGTTTTAATTAAGAATCTTTATTCCATGATCTTAAAACCAAGTACAGTTTCGGGAGTTTCATTTGTTTTCCCGGGCATCAATGTTCCGGGCATGGGCGTTTTACCTTTTTGGTATTGGTTATTAGCTGTCTTTACGATTGCTTTAGTTCATGAATTTTCACACGGAATTGTGGCTAGGGCTCACCACATCAGTATTAAAAATACCGGTATTGCTTTCTTTGGTCCGGTCTTGGGAGCTTTTGTTGAGCCTGACGAAAAAAAATTAAGAGAAGCAAAAGATATCGCTCAATATTCGGTTCTGGCGGCGGGTTCTTTTTCTAATATTTTATTGGCGATTGTTGCTCTCCTGCTGCTCAATTTGGCTTTCTTGCCTTTACAGGAAATGATGGTTGAGCCAACCGGATTTACTTTTGATATTTATGTAGATGAATCCAGGCCCTTTGCCAAAGCGGGAATTGCACCTGGAACGGTCATTACCGGCATTAATAATGAAAAAGTGCTCAATTTTCAGGAATTTAATGAAGAACTAGCCTTCCACCGCCCGGGAGAAAGAATAACAGTTAGAACCATTGGCAATGATTATTCAATTATCTTAGCCGAAAGTCCCGATAACCCTAAAAAAGGCTTTTTAGGGATAAAAGATGTCCGTAATGAATTTGAAATTAAAGAGCAATTTGAAAATGGATTTTGGAAAATAATTTACTTGGTTATAAATTGGTTCGGCGGATTTTTCAGATGGTTATTCCTGCTTAGTTTAGGGATTGGCTTGTTTAATTTATTGCCCCTCCCCATTGTAGATGGCGGCAGAATGGCCCAGGTGTTCTTGCATAAACTAAAAGGTCCGGAAGAAGGAGAACGCAGATACAGACAGGTTAGCCTGTTCTTTTTACTGGTTTTGTTGTTAAATTTAATTTTCCCTTTCTTGATTAAGTTGTTTTGATTGTTTACGATGAGCGCATACCCCGCTGCTTGCAGCGACCCAGAGTAAACACATGAAAAGAAACAACGATTTCTTTTCAGTGCAGAAGGGAAAACTATCCCTTCTTACACCAAAAACCCAACTAATTCATACCCCTCAGCTCTTGCCGTCAGGCAAGTCACGAACGGAGCGGCTAGATGCCGTGGTTGGGTTTTTGATTAAAAACCTTTTTTAAAATATTTAGTTAAACAATTAACACCAATTTTCAAGCACAACAAATTATATAAACATTAATTTTCTTAAACAAATGGGGGTGAATAGATGAAAGCATACTTAGATTTACTGGAGCACATTCTTAAACATGGAGTGCAAAAAGAGGACCGAACCGGAATAGGCACGAGAAGTATTTTTGGTTATCAAATGAGGTGTGATTTAGCTGAAGGATTTCCTCTGCTAACTACTAAAAAAGTATTCTTAAAAGGGATTATTCACGAGTTGCTGTGGTTCTTGAAAGGGGAAACTAACATTAAGTATTTGGTTAGAAATAATGTAAATATTTGGAATGAGTGGGCTTTTCAAGGCTATTTGGAAGAAAATAAGCTCGTAGAAGGATTACGCCGCTATTCTGGCCCATGGAAAGAAAAATTAAATTGGTTCGTTGAAGAAATGAAAGTAAATGAGGAATTTGCTGACCGCTGGGGCGAACTTGGGCCTATTTATGGCAAGCAATGGAGAAAATGGGAAAATAATCATGGGGAAGAAATCGATCAAGTGGCTAAAGTAGTGGATATGATTAAAAACGATCCTACTTCTAGAAGAATAATTATTAACGGATGGAATGTTGGAGAAATAGAAAGCCTTATCCATGACCATAACCG
>CAZKNU010000037.1:0-11646 GCA_964554235.1 uncultured Methanosarcinales archaeon
TTGAAGTTATTGATACTTCTACTGTTCCCTGCAACATAACCCTGCAAATAGTTCGGAAGGGAGATTTAATTTTAGATAACGGCCAGCCTCTTTCCTTTAGCCCTTCTTTAAACAATGACTCTTTCCCTTTTGTAATTGAATATTGGATTGAAGATTTGTTTGGAAACCTGGTCAAGAACAAGATTAATACCACTAATACCAACCAAAAATCCTGGAAAACCAGTATTGATGAAAAAGATAAAGTATTGTTCATTAAATCGCGGGTTTACCCTTTTTGCCAGGATGAGAATGAAACTAATAATTTTGCTGAAAATATGTTTATTGTGGTTAAAAAAGAAATTTTACTTGCTTCTGCTTCCGAGAATAGCAGCAAATCGAGCATTGCCATTACCAAAATCAACCCCGCAGAAGCCAGTTTTGGAGACTTAATTCAAGTCGATTTGGAAATTTACAAAGGCTCCACCAGCAAATATTCTGTTGCTATTTGGGTGGAAAAAGAAGGCAAAACTCTTAGTGAAAAAACCAAAATTAATCTAAAAAATGACCAATTAATTTACAATTTAAACTTGCCGGTGCAAATCGACCCCAATTGCGAGCGTAAAATTAAAGATGGTTCAGCGCTTTTAATCGTAGAGGGATTAGGGGAAAGGGCAGAAAAATCATTTACTTTATCCGGAATAAATCCAGATTTATGTGCAGAAATTGGTGGAGTTACGGAAACAGAAGAAGCTCTGCTTTTTTATAAATTTGTAGGTTTACCAACCACAATTACTGCAGGAGACATTTTAAAGTTAAAAGTAGAACTGCATAATGATAATACTAATCACCAATTTAAAGCTTGGAGTTATCTGTATCGGGGAAGTAAATGTTATTCTTGTGCTAATGGCGAAGAAGAACGAGAGGCCAATTTAATTTCCTTTGATTTAGATAAAAGTGAAACAAAAATAATCGAATTACCAATTGAAATCGATGAAATTGCTGCCGGCGAATATTCTCTAACGGTTAAATTAAATAAAGATAATCAAAAAACGGACAAAAGCTTAACTCAGAAGATTTATGTTAATACTAACAAAGAAACCCTTCCTGCTAATAACCCGGATTCCTCAGAAATTTTACTTTTAAAAACCTCGGAAAAATCTTTAGCTAGCCTTTCAGCAGAAAAAGATCTAAAAAAGGAACTGTTACCTGAGCTTAAAGGGATAGTAATTTATGAAGATAATTCTGAAAAAGCTAAAGAATTAATCCCTCTTGTTCTTATGCTGGTTTTTGGGCTGCTTTCTCTAGCTTTGGTGTGGAAGAAAGGATAGGCAGGTACAGCGCAATTTCTGTGTGAACGTCTTAAAATCACTCATTTTTTTGGATTGTATTTATGAACCTAAATATTTAAATATCATAGTAAGTTTAGGCTTGATAAGAAAAATGAGAAACAGCGCAAATTTAATCGACGATTTATGTGATAAACTAAAACCTTACGTTAAGTCTGTTATAACTGAAACCTTTCCTAGAGAAGAACCAACAAAGTATAAGATTGATACTAAAGAACTTTATGACCTTCTCGCTGAAGAAGCTGCAGATGAAAAAATTATGGAGCTTTTAATAGCTGGATTTTATGTTGCTTCCAACCCACTAGATCCGAGCGTTTCAACCGAATTACGGACCCAGGTATATACTCAAGAAATTGCGGCAACTTGGTCTGAAACTCTCCGTTGGGCGTATAAAGAACAAGGCAAGATTGGATTACGCGATTGTTTACTGCCGGATAAATTAGGAAGAGCTGAACGAGCATGGACGTTCACTATTAGCCGTATGGGTTTTTCTCAAGAACAAGTTGAAGATTTACTTAAACAATTCGGCCGAGAAGAAATAACTGATAAGTTAGACTTGTCTTGGGGCGGTTATGTAAAGCGTGTTGGAAATAGTTATGAACTGCGTATGAGGAATAAACGAAAGTTTTAGATCAGCTTAGCGGACACAGCGCAATTTCTGCATGAATGTTTCAAAATCACTCCCTTTTTGAATGGTGCCGATAGGCAGAAAAGCTTAAAAACCACCCCGCGTTTTTTAGATTATGGAGAAAAAAATTCTGTTTAGGGCAATAATAGAAGTTTTAGGCAAGCCCAAAGAGCACGTTCAATCTTCTCTGGAAAAATATCTGCAAAATTTGAAAGAGAATGAACTTTATGCAGTAGTTAATGTGCAGATGGCCAAGCTTAAAAAGCAAAAAGAAGGGGAGTTGTGGTCCCTCTTTGCGGAAGTGGAAGTATGGACTGAAAAAGTTGATCACTTGATTGATTTTTGCTTTGATTATATGCCTTCTTCGATTGAAATTATTGAACCATCGGAATTAAAATTAAATGAAATAGAAGTTTCCGATTTCCTTAATGATTTACAGACTAAATTACATAGTGTAGATATGCTGGCCAAGCAATTGAAGACTGAAAACGACGTGTTAAAAATAAATACGGCGGCGTTGCTTAAGAATTATATTACCATGCTTTTAAAACAAAATAACTTAACTTCGGCGCAATTAAGTAATTTTACCGGAGTTAACAAAGATAAATTAGAAGACTTTTTAGATCAACTGATTGATGAAGGCAAGATAGATTTAAAAGAAGAAACTTATTACTTGAAATAGGGCGAAAGTCCTGTGCTTTAGCACAGAGATGAAGCCACTATTTTAAGTTTCAAAAATTTGCTTATGAAATCGGCAAATTTTTGTTACCTTAAAGCAGGCAAATAATACATAAAGAATCGGTGAAGACCATGGATTTAGAAGAAAAAAAAGTGGAGGCAATTTTATTTGCCGTAGGCAGAGAAATTACTACAGAAAGAATCGCTAGCTTATGTTCTTTAGAGATTAAAAAAGTAGAAGAAATCATGGAGAAATTAGTTTCTTTGTATGATCAAGCAGACAATTCCTTAAAAATTATTAAAAAAGAAGAAGGCTGGAAACTTACTGTAGAGGATGAATTTGTCCCTTTGGTAAGCAATATTGTCTCTTCTACCGAATTAGAAAGGCCCTTAATGGAAACTTTAGCGGTAATTGCCTGGAAATATCCGCTGGTCCAATCTGAGGTCATTAAGCTGCGCAGTCCGGCTGCCTATGAGCACATGAAACAGCTGGAAGAGCAAGGCTTTATAATTAAAGAAAAATTTGGCCGAACTTATAAAGTAAAATTAACCAAGAAGTTTTTTGAATATTTTGACCTTCCCAGCGAAGAAGCCAAAAAAGCGTTCTTAAAGCAAGTGCCCCCAGCAGTGCTGCAGGAAGCAGAAGAGGTCAATAAAGAGGCCGATGAAGTAGAGCGGCTGCTGGAATTAGATGACAAGGAAAAAGCAGCGAAAGGGGAAATTAAAGGGGCTTTGGAAGAAGTAAAGAAAAACTGATTTTTGCCTTTTTACTCTTAAATCAAACCCCAATTTTAGCTTAATTTTAGTTGCTCTTGCTTTCAGTTATCGAGTCTTATGATTCTGCTAAAAACAGCCGCAACCTTTATAAACCCCCCCGGCCTCTAAAAATTGTTAATTTATCGTCGATAAATTAAATTTGAATAAGATTATTTTATGGTAAGATAAATGGTTGCTACAGATACTCAAAATCCGGAAGAAAATACGCTTAGAATTAAGCCCAGAGTTATTGAAAAAGAGATGCAGGAAGCTTATGTAAATTATGCCATGTCGGTAATTGTGGGCCGAGCTCTTCCTGATGTTAGGGACGGCTTAAAACCGGTTCATCGAAGAATTTTATATGCCATGTATGATTTAGGCATGCTGCATAACAAGCCTTTTAAGAAATGTGCCCGAATTGTAGGGGAAGTTTTGGGTAAATATCACCCGCACGGAGATACCGCTGTATACGATGCTTTAGTGCGTATGGCTCAAGATTTTTCTTTACTCCATCCTTTGATTAAAGGGCAGGGTAATTTTGGTAGTATTGATGGAGATAATGCGGCTGCTATGCGGTATTGTGTAACTGGAGATACACTAGTTACTACAGATAAAGGTTTGATCCCTATAGGTAGTCTTTCTTCAAAAATGGAAGAAAAAATCGATTTAACTATCCTTAATTATCAAGGGAACCAAAAAAAGGCATCTAAATTTTTTAATTCCGGAAAACACCCCCCTTTTGAGCTAATTACTGAGCAAGATTATTCTTTAAAAGGAACTTCTAATCACCCCCTTCTTTGTTGGGTTATTGATGAGTTTGGTTTTCCATCCATTCGTTGGAAAGTATTAAGCGAAATAACTTCGGAAGATTATGTGTTACTTAATCGAAAGTTCGCTTTATTTAATCAAGTAAATCATTCTTTAAAAAATTATTACCCTTCACCTTTATTACGCGAGAAAAAAATAACTTTTCCTTTGGTAATGAATCCTCAGCTAGGCTTCCTGCTTGGCGCTTTAGTTTCGGAGGGGAGTTTTCACCAGAAAAAGATTATTTTTAACAACCAAGATTTAGATTTTTACGGAGCAGTAAAAAAAGCCATTTTTCAAAATTTTCCTGAAACTACTTTATACGAAAGAGATATTGCTGGTAATTGCAAAGAATTAGAATTATATCACCAGAAAGCAGTACGCTTCTTAGACAATATTGGGTTAAAATCTGCAAAAGCTCATGAAAAAGAGATTCCTTTTATTATTTTTACTTCCCCTAAAGAAACAGCAAAATACTTCCTCCAAGCTCTCTACGAAGGAGACGGATCGGTTCAATATGTTGCTGACAAAAGGCATGGCGGAAAATCAATCCAGTTAACTTACACTTCTAAAAGCAAGAAACTTCTTCATCAACTTAAAGTTTTACTTTTAAATTTTGGGATTATAACCAGTGCGCTTTGCAAAGATAACCGAAACGATTGTTATCGTCTTATAATTCCGGGAGCTTATAATGTCAATCTTTTTAGGGAAAAAATAGGTTTTTTTTCGACGAGAAAAAACAATATTCTTGCTTCTGCAGGAGCAATAAGCCAAACCCGCATGAGTAAAATTGATTATATCCCTTATCTTAATGCATACTTAAGAAAAAATTACCCTTCTCAGTTTATTATTAAAAATAATTTTGATCGATACAACAATTTAGAAAAAAATTATTCTAAATTACTTAAAATATTGAAACCAACAGACAAAAATCTTGTTAACTGGCTCCTGAAACACCATTATTTTTTTAACAAAGTTAAAACCATAGAAAAATTAAAGGAAAAAGAAACGGTATATTCTATAAAAGTAGACAGCCCCTGTCATTCTTTTATTGCCAATGGCTTTATTAATCATAACACCGAAGCAAAACTAAACAAGTTAGCCGAAGAAATGCTTAAAGATATTGAAAAAAATACCGTTCTATTCAAGGATAATTTTGACGGCAGCTTAAAAGAACCTGCAGTTTTACCCAGCAAATTTCCAAATTTATTAGTTAATGGCTCTTCCGGAATTGCGGTCGGCATGGCTACCAATATTCCGCCCCATAACGTCAATGAAGTTTGTGATGGGATTATTGCCACTATCGACCATCCTGCAATTACCACTCGAGAATTGATGGAAATAATTCCTGCACCCGATTTTCCTACCGGGGGAGAAATTTCCTGCGGAAATGCATTATTGTATGCTTACGAAAAAGGCAGAGGGAAAATTGTTATCAAGAGCGTAGTTGAATTTGAAGAAGATAAAATCATTGTAAAAGAAATTCCTTATCAAGTAAATAAAGCCGAACTGATTGAACAGATAGCTGATTTAGTAAAAGATAAAAAAATTCCGGAAATTAGGGGTCTTAATGATGAATCTGACCGGGAAGGCATTCGTATTGTTATCGATCTAAAAAAAGGTGCGGATACGGAAGTGGTCTTAAACCAACTGTATAAATTCAGCCGCCTAAAACTATCCTTTGGTATTAATCTCTTAGCTTTAGTAAACAACCAACCTAAAACTCTCGGTTTAAAAGACTTGTTAGAGTATCACATCAGTCATCGTAAAGAAATCATTGTTAAAAGAACTGAATATGATTTGGGGCAAGCGCGAGAGCGGATCCACATTTTAGATGGCTTATTGACTGCCTTAATCAATATCGATGAAATTATACCGGGAATTAAAAGAAGCAAAACGATTGATGAAGCTAAAGAATTTGTAATGACGACTTATTCCTTATCGGAATTGCAAGCCAAAGCCATTTTAGAAATGAAGTTACAGAAATTAGCCTCCTTAGAGCAGCAAAAAATCAAGGACGAGCATACGGAACTTTTAGAAAAAATAAAACTATTCCAGGAAATCCTCTCTTCAGAAAAGAAAGTATTCGATTTAATTAAAGAAGAAACTCAGGAAATAAAAGAAAATTACGGATGTGCAAGAAAGTCTAAAATTGTTGAAGGAGAGTATGAAGATATAGACATGGAAGAACTAATTAAAGAAGAACCTGTGGTCGTGACCATGACTAATTCTGGCTATATTAAACGCCTTTCTTTGGACACTTATAAAACTCAGAAGCGAGGCGGTAAAGGAGTAAAAGCAGCGGGCATGAAAGAAGAAGATTTTGTTGAACGTCTGTATGTTACTTCAACGCATGCTTATTTATTATTCTTTACGGATAAAGGCCAGGTTTATTGGTTAAAAGTATACCAGCTTCCTGAAGGAAGCCGGCAGGCTAAAGGACAGCATATTTCTAATCTTCTGGAAAAAGAGAAAGACGAACAAATTACCGCCATCATTCCAGTTAATGATTTTAAAGAAGGATATTTATTTATGGCTACTAAGAACGGCACAGTTAAAAAAACTCAGCTGGAAGAATTTTCCCATCTCCGTAAGGGGGGCATCAGGGCTATTAGTTTAGATTTGGGAGATAATTTAGTTGGCGTTAAGCATACTGCTGGAGATCAAGAAATCATTTTAGCAACTAAACATGGACAAGCTAACCGCTTTAAAGAAAGCGATGTGCGTTTCATGGGCAGAGTAGCTTATGGGGTGAGAGGGATAAGGTTAGCTGCTGGCGACGAAGTTATTGGCATGCTTGCTGCAGAAGAAAATAGGGGCATTTTAACTATTACAGAAAAAGGCTATGGAAAAAGAACACCGGTTTCTGAATATCGTCTCTGCAACCGCGGTGGTAAAGGGGTTACTAACATTAAAATTACCGAAAAAAACGGCCCGGTTAAAGCAGTGATGTTGGTTGATGGTAAAGAAGAGATTATGCTAGTTTCTAAATGCGGAATCGGTATCAGGATGAAATGTACCGACATTTCTGTAATTGGCCGGGCTACCCAAGGAGTTAGGGTAATGCGTCTTGATGAAGGTGATGCTTTAGCTGCAGCTGCTAAAATCGCGATTGACGAAGATGAAACTGGCTCTGAAACTGGCCCGGAAAGCAGCCTTGATGTTTCTATGGGTAATCCAGAATGAAATTATTTATTTTAGTTAACCCCGGCCTTGAAAAAATTGGTCAGGAAGAAATAAAAGAACTGCTTGGTGCTGCTGCGGGAGTTGCTGCAACGATTAACCCAGCAGTTTTAGAAATTGAGGTTAAAAACCAGGAAGAAATTCTTAAATTAATTTATGGAATGCAAAGTGTTCGGAGAATTTTAATTCCTTTAGGAAAATTTAAAACTATTACTGGGTATTTAAAATTAGCTTCTTTGAATTGGGCCGATTTTTTTTCTTCAGAACTTTCATTTAAAGTGGAAGTGGAAAATGTTAAAGGACAGGAAAATCGGGAAGAAATAGCTAAAAAAATTGCCGGTAAGGTTTTTACCGTGTTGACTAATTCAAAATTAGTGCCTAAATTAGAGATGAAAAAACCAGATATTTTAATTAACGTTTATTTTAACAACCAAGAATATTTTATTGGGATAGATCTTATCGGAGTAGAATTAAATGCTCGAGGATATCGAGTTTTCCCCCATTCCGCTTCTTTTAAAGGCGATTTTGCCTATGCTTTCATCCGCAAAAGCGGTTTTAAGCCCGAAAATAAATTACTAGTTGGCTTTGCCAAAGATGGAACTTTAGCCATTGAAGCAGCACTTTATGCCAACCAATTGCCGGTGCATCCTTCTCAAGAAAAAAGATTTTCTTTTTTTAAATTTCCTTTTTTTAGCCAAGTAAACTTTCCGATTCCCGTTCCTGCTTTAAAACCAACAGTAATTTCTGCCTTTGATGAATCTCAACAGAACCTTATTGCTGCTCGAAAAAATTCTCAATTAGCCGGCACGGCTAATCATATTAATTTTTACAAAATGGCCTTGGACGAACTGGATGTAAAATTTGAGCCGGAAGAATTTGATCAGCTCATTTTTCAGATAACTACTAAAGACGAAGAAAAATTAAATGAGATTTATTATCAAGCTAATTATGTTCTTAAGCCCAAAGGAACTTTATTGTTAATCGCCCGGCCCAATTGGGAAATTTCCCTTTCCAGCAAGTTTAAACTGGTAATTAAAGAGGAGATTCTGCGAGGCGGGAGTACCCATAAACTATGGCTGCTGAAAAAAAAATAAATGCTCAGAAGAAACTGCCTATTTTTCCCAGCAAAATTTTTCTGGCGCCCATGGCCGGAATTACCGACCCTGCTTTTAGGTTAATCTGCAAGCAATTGGGTGCAGGTTTAGTGGTTACTGAACTTACCAGCACCCATGCTTTGGTTGCTAAAGATAAACAGTTTAAACAGCTACAGGTTAAACCGTTAGGTGAAAAAAAGAGTGCAAAAAAGAATGAAAAGAAAACCATAACTGATTTTATCCAATTTTCTGAAAAAGAACGTCCTCTTTCCATTCAATTATTTGGTTCCGATTTAATCCAGCTTAAAAAAGCGGTAAAAATAGTTTCTCCCTACTTTGACCTTATCGATTACAATTTAGGTTGTCCTGCACCGCATATCACTGAGCAAATGGCCGGAGCTGCTTTATTGCAGGAACCGGAATTAACCAGAAAAATTTTTAAGACGCTGGTAAAAAATTCTTCCAAACCTATCACTTTAAAAATGCGTGCCGGCATCAATAAACCAGACAAATTTTTAGAAATAGCCAAAATTGCCGAAGAAGAAGGAATCAGCATGCTTGCTTTGCATCCGCGGACCGTTCAGCAAGGCTATGCCGGGAAAGCGGATTGGAATTTAATCCGACAGCTGAAAGAAAGTGTTTCCGTCCCAATCATAGGCAATGGAGATATTGAAACGCCAGAAGATGCAGCCAGAATGTTTAAGGAAACTGGTTGTGATTATGTAATGATTGGCCGGGCCGCATCTAAGAACCCTTTCCTTTTTAAACAAATTAAAGATTATTTAAGAACAGGCAAGTATCAAGAAATTACTTTAAAAGAAAAATTAAATCTTTTCTTTAAATATCTGCGGCAGACTAAAAAATATAATCTAAAATTTGTTCATATTAAAATGCAGGCCATGAATTTTACCAAAGGGGGGAAAGGAACTAAAAAATTACGACAGGAGATAAGCAGAACTAAAAATATTTCGGAATTAACCCTTCTTCTCAAAGAGTATTGTCGCCAGCTATAAGCTAATATTAAGCCGATATAAGCCTATATTCTTCTGTTGCATCCTAATATTTTTCCAATATTTTTATATACTAATTTATACTTATCCCCGGTATGGTTAATTTTCCGGAATTACAAGCCAGGCTAAAAGATTATTTTCGCTTCAACCAACGGGAATTAATTAGTCTGGTGCTTGCCATCATAATAACTGCTTTAATTTTTTCTTTTCGCGACTGGGGAGAAGAACAATTCAATTTAATGCTTGGGCTGGAAAATTTGTTTTTAGTTTTAATCTTGGTTGCGGTTAGTTTTTTCTTTAAATTTTCCTGCCAAAAAATTTATGCCTTAAAAGAAGGCTACAAAGCTGAATTTAAAGTGTGGTGGGCAGGTTTATTGATTGCCCTGGCGGTAGCGGTAATCAGCAATGGAAAGGTGCCTTTAGTTTTAGTTGGGGCCGTGGCTACTTCCTTGATGGTTCGGCAAAGATTAGGAGAATTTAGATACGGGTATTCTCATTTTCAAAATGCAGTTATTTCTCTGTGGGGAATTTTGGGGAGTTTGCTTGCTGCGCTGTTGTTTGCAATTGGCCTTTATTTTTTCCCGGACAGTTTCTTTTTTGGGAAAGGGCTGGTTCTTAATTTAATCATGGCTTTTTGTTCCCTGCTTCCGGTACCACAATTGGAAGGGCTGCAAATTTATTTTGGTTCTTACAAATTGTATTTAGTCACTATCTTAATTGTTTTTTTAGCTGCAGCTTTGCTGGTTACCAGAACTACGGCCGGTTTAATTATTGCTATTATTGCCGGTTCCGTTTACGGTATATTTTTAATCCTTACAGGCTCTGAGAAGTGAAATGATGAAATTAGACGAACAATGGGCGGAAATTTTAACACTATTTTTTTTAGTATTGGGCTTTGTTATTTCTGTTTTAATACAACACTCCTTTCTGAGTTATATAATTATTTTTTTGACGGGGTTTCTAGCCGGAAGAATTTATTACCTTAAACATCAAAAAGAGCCGGTGCTCCCTTTTGTTTTGATGATACTGGGCTTTTTAATCGGATATGTGGTAGCTAGCTTTTGGGTTAATAGAATAATAGTATTGGTTTTATTTGTACTGGCTTTTGGTGTTTCTTATTATCTTCATTTGAAAAAAATTTTAACAATATTTAAAAGCGAGGACTTTATTAGGTAAGTTATCATGAAATATAAAGCTAAAAGTGTAGTGGTTAGCCGAAAACCCAATCACGATGAAGAGGAGTCATGGTCTGCATTCATAGGACTATTTAATGAAAATAACCCACACTTGAAAGCAAAAGTGCCTTTTAAGATTATTGAAATCCCTATGGTTGAGAAAGTACGGGTTAAAGAACTAAGAAATATTTCTTTTTATTTACGGGGAAATGATTTAGTAATCAATAATTTAAAAGAAATAACTATTGATACAGAGGATAAAATTGTTACCTTAACTGGTAAGCAGGAATTCCCTTAATTTTTTCTTAAAAGTTTGATTAAGCTATTTTTCTTAAAGTATATACCTCTATATAACAAGAAATATATATTGGATTGCCTTTCTAGATAATTAGGTGGTTTGAAAATTAAGCACGATGCTTATGTAAAAAGTCTTTGTGATATTATTAAGCTGGATTACGACTGGCTCTCTACTAATGTGGTGTTATGTTCTAAAAAGAAAGGAAGGGTTTTAGCAGAGATTGATGTTCTGGCGGTTAAAGAAGGCCATTTAGACGTTTATGAAGTAAAATGCAGCAACCGTATTATTAAAGCCAAAAAACAGCTGAAACGAATTAAAAGATTAATACCGGGTGTTGATCAAACTTTCTTTTTTTGCGGGGATTCCGGTTTAATTCAAAAAATTAATGAAGAATAAATAAGAAATTAGTTTATTCCGTTTAAGAAATCTTGGGTAGTTGCAATCCGCCAAGCATTTCCGACGGTATTTTCCGGCGATACTACTATAAAAAGAGATACAAACAGAATTAACATGGTTAAACTAACTGCACCAAGAATAATCTTTTTTTCAATTAGCCTTTTTTTAACTGGTCTCTTTTTAGCTAATTTTTTCACCATCTACACCTTTGGAATAATCAATATAAAGAGTTAATCTTATTTAATATATAAAATTAGTTATTTAAAGCTGATAAATAATCCACAACCCACTGGACA
>CAZKNU010000038.1:0-11507 GCA_964554235.1 uncultured Methanosarcinales archaeon
ATTCTAACTGCTAACAAAAACATTTAAGAATAGTTCTCAATTTCTCAACGTTAATGAAAGAAACTATTTTAAAATATGTGCTTAAAAACGCCTTAGACTTTAAAGGCAAGGCTAATTCTAAAGTAGTTTTAGGCTTAACCCTTAGAGAAAAACCAGAATTAAAAAAAGATGTTCCCAAATTATTGAAAGAAATTGAAAATATTGTTGCAGAAATAGCTCAACTACCTTTGCCGGAAATTAAAAAACAGCTTAAAAAAATTGCTCCTGAATTATTAAAAGAAGAAAAAGAAGAAAAAATAGAAGGGCCTTTAAAACCACTTCCAAATGCGGTCAAAGGAAAAGTAATTACCAGAATTGCTCCTTCTCCTTCCGGACCATTTCACATCGGACATGCTTACGGAGTTTCCCTTAATTATGAATATGCTAAAATGTATAAAGGTAAATTTATTGTCCGAATTGAAGACACTAATCCGGAAAATATCTATCCTCCTGCTTATAAATTACTGGAAAACGATGCTAATTGGTTAACTAATAATGGCGTAGCTGAAGTTCCGCTTCAATCTTCACGTTTAGGTATTTATTATGACTATGCAGAAAAATTAGTGCAGATGGGTAAAGCTTATGTCTGCACCTGTGAAGCAGAAAAATGGACTGAACAGAAAAATCAAGCTCTTCCTTGCCCCTGCCGAAGCATAAGTATAAAAGAAAATGCTTTACGCTATGCAAAAATGTTTAATGAATATGCAGAAGGAGAAGCGGTTCTACGACTAAAAACGGATATTAAAGATAAAAATCCAGCTATGCGTGATTTTGCAATTATGCGTATCGTCGAGCATGTCCATCCTAAAACTGGAAAAACACAACGAATGTGGCCTTTGATGTTATTTTCTGTAGCTATTGACGATCACGAGATGGGCATTACCCACGTCCTTAATGGAAAAGATCATGCTGACAATGCTAAGAAAGAAATGATAGTTATGGACTGTTTCGGCTGGAAGCATCCTGAATATAAACATTGGGGAAGAATTAATTTTGAAGGGTTTGAGTTAAGCACTACCCAAACCCGGCGGGCCATTGAACAAAATGAATATACCGGCTGGGACGATATCCGCCTGCCTTTCCTTCCGGCATTGAGAAAAAGGGGTTATCAGGCAGAAGCTTTCAGGAAGTTTGCAATAGAAATCGGCTTAAGCTTAAATGATAAAACGGTCAGCAAAGAAGAATTCTGGAAAATGATTAATGCGTTTAATAAAGAAATTATTGAACCAAATGCCCATCGGTATTTCTTTGTGGATAATCCCGTAGAAATAAGCATAGCCGGAGCCCCTAAAAAAGAAGTAGAATTAGATTTACATCCCAATTACCCCAAGAAAGGAAAAAGAAAAATCTCGGTAAACGGAGAAGTGCATATATCCGAAAGCGACTTTAAAAAACTAGGAAAAGGAAAAATTCACCGCTTGATGGATTATTGCAATATTAAAATAATCAACGGCAAATGGAAATTTGTTTCGGAAGATTATGAAGATTACAAAAATGCTGCAGAGAAAGAGAAAGGATTCATCATCCATTGGCTGCCGGTAAATAAATCTGTTCCGGTAGAAGTGGTATTGGACGATAACAGCATTGCTTCCGGCTTAGGAGAAAAAGATATGTTAAATCTAAAAGAGGGAGACCTTGTTCAATTAGAACGACGTTATTATGCTCGGTTAGATAAAAAAGAAAAGAATAAATTAATCTTTTATTATTTGCATTAATAATCTTATTTGTGAAATTAAAAACTTTTATATACTCTTTTTACTTTATTTACAATACTTTGATTAATTATTTATTAATTGCTTAAATCAAGTGATCGATTAAAAGAGGTGCAAGATAAATGGTTACGAAAAAAAATAAAAAATCAGTAAAAATTGATTTTAATAGCAAGACTGTCAAAGCAGTTGGAGTGGCTTTAGTTCTGATTGCTTTGTTGGGAGGTGCTTCATTTATTGCTAGCTTAATTTCTAATCCCGAAGAAACAGGAATTACTGGGCAAGCTTTCAAAGATGGTGGTCAAGGAGTTCAAGTTGCTTATTGGGGGATGTCCAATAATTACCCACTTAATTTAGGGATGAACACTATTCAAACAGAAGTTAAAATTAGTGCAAATACGGTTACCAGTTTAGCCGCAGGATATTTAACGCAAGATATTGCTGCAATCATTACCGGATATGCAGGAATCGCTGCGGATATAAAAGTATTATTGGGGGGCTTTGTTCCCGACCCAGTTTCTGCAGCAATAACTCTTTCAGATAAATTTGTTAATTACTTAAGAGATTCTTCCTCTAAATGTTTAAAAACAGTTGCAATTAATTACGGAGGAAAAGAAGCCCATTTTGTGATTGGTACTACTGCTGAAAAAGAGTATTCCAGTTTCTGGAAAGGCAATTATATTTATGCTAAACATACTTATTATACAATGAATGGCAATTACCTCTGTAGTGAAAGAAAATGCGCTGGCTTTGTTTATGATACTGGAAAAAGCACTACTAAATGTTAAGGTTTTGTTGATTTTTATTTTTTCTTAAATTTTCTTATCAATTTTTACTTTCTTTGAGAAAAGTTTAAAAGAAAGGTTGCTTTGCTAGTTAGTATTAAGATTGAATAAGCTATATTGAGATAAAAAAATTATACAAAATAATTTTAACAAAAATAGGTGGTTAAAATGGGAAAAATAAGCCGAGATACGCCTTTAGCGGAAATTACCTTAAGAAGGTATGAAAAACCGACCATGACTGATCGGGAATTGGTCAGGAAATTCTGCCTCTCCATAGGGTTATTACAGCCGGGAGATTCCCGGGATATAGTTGTAGATGTTTTTTATGTTCTATTAAAAGCACGACAAAGTAAAGAAGAATTACATTCTGAAGAAGTAAAAAACCAGGTTATGGCTTTACGAAAAAGTTCAAGCATGCCGATGTTAGGAATAGCTTCTTCCAATATCCGCAGGCAGTTAAAAAGATTAAAAGATTTGCACTTAATTGAAACTAATGCTAATTTATACCGGATAACTGAGTTCAATCATTTATCTGAAATCTTTGAAGATAAGATTGAAAATTTCATCTTGACTTCGGTCGTAAGCAGAGTGAAAGATTATTTAAATAAAATCGATGAAGAGTTTTCTTCTGAACAAAAGCCCGTAAAATTAAATACAAAACTAAACTCTCCTTTTAATCCAGACTTATTAGCAATGATTAAGAAAGGGCCGAAATAAATCTTAATTAAAACCTTAAAAGAATAATAGTAAAAAGCACTGTTAGAGCAATAATAAAAACAAATTAGAAAAAATTAAAGTTTATTTAAATAATGTCTTCTTCTGCAACGACAATGAAGTCGCCCGTAGCAATTACAGCAGAAAAAGGAATTAAAATTTGGCCTTCTTTGGTTTTTTCTAATTCCATTCTATCCGTATAAGAAGTGGGATTTCTAAGCATTAAATGGATTAATTCTCCTGAGCCGACTTCGAAAATTAAGTCGCCCACTTCTCCAAATTTCTTGCCCGACTTGGAAACGATAGTTTTTCCTAGAAGTTCTTTAGAATAATTTTTGTCTTTTTCTTCCATGATGATTCACCCTCTGCTTTTATGATGATATTTTAGGTATTTTAGTGTATTGGAATGTGCCTATATAAAGTTTACGGTATTGAATTATTGATAGTGCGTTACAATAATCTTTTTGTTGCAATTTTTGATTTGCCTTACAAGTACATTTCTGATGAGAAACCGCTACTTTTTAACGGAACTGCCCTTGCATAATAGGATTATACTGCTCCATTTCATTACGGCCCAAATTTCCCAAGTTGGATAAAGAAAAGAGGGGCTTAAGTTCTAAAAAATCAACTCAAGAAGCTCACCGATTCTCTCTTAACATTAATGCCACAACCACCTTTTAATAAAACTTCTCTAATTTTTAGAACATCTAAGACTGGCCCATAAATCATTCCAGTACAGGTTGAACCAGTTTTACCATCCCAACGTACATCATCCTCTAGAGTCAATTGAACACCAATTTCTTGATATTGCTTTCTTATAAAGGCTTCAACCATCATTCTATAATTTTTAACAAATTCGGGATGGGCTGGTTCAGTACAAAAACCTAAATTTGCTACATTAACATTTCTTGCTTCAATTACTTCAAACCCGGAACCTGCTAAATAATCTTGAAGTTCTAGAATATCTTCTGGAATGGCTTTCACAACTAATTCAAGACCAATTCTAGGTGGAATGCTCTTACTAAACAATTTTTTCTTTCCTTTTGAAACCGTTCTTGGTTTTTTATATAATACTTCAAAATCTCCAGAATCATAAAGTAACTTGCTACTGTGTCTTTATCTCCATTTCCTGCTTTTGCGTTAGCAACTTTTTCAACATCAGTTTCTAAAATTTCTTTAATGTGCTTCTCGCTAAGTAAATGTTTTTGGAGATTCCTTTCTAAGTCAGAAATTTCTTCCCATGATCGTGATTCTAAGCCGTAATACTTAATCAAAGCCATTTTAAGATTAAAAATAGTTGCTTATTTATAAAGTTAACTATAAATTTACTCTTAATAAGTTATAACAAAATAACCAATAAAGATTTAAACTTAAGCCCCCCAAAATCTACTACGCTTTCCAGTTAAAAAGATTTATAATCCTGACAACCTAATACTTATTTATGTGGGTGCACAATCTTAATCCAACTTTGTTAAAATTGGGTTTTTTAGAAATCCGATATTACGGTTTAGTGTACGTACTGGGGTTTTTCTTAGCAGTTTACTGGCTAATTTATTTGAGCAAAAAAGGAAAATTAAAATTAAGCGCAAATGAGATTTGGGATTTCGCTTTCTACTCAATGCTGGGGGTTTTAATTGGTTCACGAATATTTATGGTTTTTTGGGAACCGTATTACTATCTTACTAATCCCTTAAACCTGCTTAAGATCTGGGAGGGAGGCATGAGTTTCCACGGCGGCTTGGCGGGGATAGTTCTAGCTGGGTGGCTTTATTGCCGGAAGAAAAAAATCTTATTTTGGAGAATGGCTGATCTCTTGTGTACACCAGCTATGTTAGCCCTAGCTTTAGGGAGAGTGGCTAATTTTATTAACGGTGAATTAATCGGCAGAATCTGGAATGGGCCATGGTGCGTAGTCTTTCCACAATATGATGAAGCCTGCCGACATCCGAATATGATTTATTCTTTTTTTGAGCGTATACTAGTATTTGGCGGGTTGTTACTTTTAACATTGAAAGACACTTTTAAGCCGGGATTTATCTTTTGGAATTTTGTATTTTGGGAAGGAATCGGAAGGATAATTGTGGATTTCTACAGAGAAGATATTTTATATTACGGATTTAGTTTAGGGCAGTGGTTCAGCTTGGTGATGGTGCTTGCCGCCCTGATGATATTTTTTAAAAATTACCGAGACGATTGGAAGAAAGTATTTAAGGTTACAAAAATTTATAACAATAATTTAGTTTATTCTAAATAATTAAAACTTTTTACTATGAAACCCACTAATCTTTCCCAACGAATCTTAGTCAGCATTACCGGAAATAAAGATAGCGACTGGCAAAGTAAATTAGCCGAAATTAAAAAATATAAAATAACCACGATTGCTTTATTCTTGGAGTGTTTTACCAAAGCGCAGAGAAAAAAGATTTACTCTGCTTTGCTTCAGTCCAATATAAAGCAGATTCCTTTAGTGCATATCCGGCACGATACCACTAAAGATGAACTAAAATTCTTGGCGGACCATTTCGGCTCTAAATATTTTACCATCCACGAAGAAGGCTTTAATCATTTAGAAGATTGGAAAGGCTATTATAAAAAATTATTTTTGGAAATGAATGCAGACAATTTTGTTTCCAAAAAAGTTAAAATTAAGCAAATTGGGGGTTTTTGTATCGACCTTTCCCATTTTAAAGTGGAAGAAACAAATCAATCAGCAGAATTTAAATTCATCATCAAAAAAATGAAAAATAAAGCGCTGTTTGCCTGCAATCACCTAAACGGTTATTCTTATCCAAAGAATAAAGATGTGCACACTATTAAAAGCTTAACCGAATTTGATTATTTAACCACACTTCCAAAAGTCTTGTTTGGCAAAGTAATGGGTATAGAAACGTATAATTCTATCGCTGAACAATTAAAATTCAAAAAACACGTTATCCAAATGTTAAGTGTTTAAACAAAATCTTAATCTTTAACGGTTCTCAATCTTTAAGTATAATACAACTTCCCTGCTCTTTTCTGCTCCCGGTCTTTTACTGAATCTAATTTATTTATTCTGGGGCGGTGGGAATTGACATCTCTTCTTAAACTGATTTGTAAATCTTGCAAAAATAAATTCATGCCTTTTTCCATGCTGAACGGACCTTGCAACAAACCTTTTTTGGCGGGCTGACCGGAAAAGACAATTAACCGATTAGAAACATAATCTAAAAACATTAAGTCATGATCAACTACTAAAATAGTTAAATCTCTTTCCCAGGCAATATTTCGAATGATTTTAGAGATTAATAATCTTTGCTCGATATCTAAGTAAGCGGAAGGCTCATCTAACAAAAATAGTTTAGCATCTTGAGATAAACAATGAGCGATGGAAACCCGCTGCAATTGTCCGCCGGATAATTGCGATAATTTTTGAGTAAATAATTTTTCTAACTCTAAAGGCTTAATTAATTGGTGCGGATATTTATCTATTGCTTCCTGTAAGTATTCTACGACAAGCATATCTGAATCTGTTTCTAAATATTGGGGTTTGTAAGCAACTTTTACTGATTCGCCTAATTGCCCGGCATCAGGCTTAATTAAGCCAGCTAAAATTTTAATGAAAGAAGTTTTTCCAATGCCGTTCTCTCCCAAAACGCCCACGACTTCATTTTTGTATAAAGACCCTTCTTCAGCAGTAAGAGCAAAAGTGCCTAGCTTTTTTTGTAATTTTTCCCAGGAAATTAATTTAACCCGTGAAGAGCCGCTTTTACCTTCCTGAACTCCTTCGTATTTAATAGCATGGTCTCTAAATCGGACATTTTCTTCTTTTAAGAAACCATCTAAGAAAGCATTGATACCTTCTCGGGTAGATTTAACTCCAGAAACAATCCCAAATGCACCTTCATTTCCGTACATAATATTTACTAAATCAGTCATGTAATCCAAAATAACTAAATCGTGCTCAATGATTATTACCGCCGTATCAGGAACGGCTAAAGAACGAATGAATTTAGAAAGATTGACTCTTTGCTTGATATCAAGATAAGAAGAAGGCTCATCAAACAGGTATAGGTTAGCTTTTTTTAGGGCAGCAGCGGCAATGGCCACTCGTTGTAATTCTCCGCCCGAGATTTTGTTAATCTCCGTATCTAAAAATAGTTTTAAATCTAACTTTTCGGCAATTTCCTCGACTTGTTTATCGGCAGCTACTTTAGAGAGCAGTTCTTTAACCGTACCAGAAAACTGCCGGGGAATTAAATCAACTTGCTGCGGTTTATAAGCTAAAGAAACCCCTCCTTTTTGTAATTTTTCCAGGAAGGTTTGGGTTTCAGACCCTTTAAAATACTTGATTATTTCTTTAAAATCGGGCTCTTTTTGTAGGTTGCCTAAATTGGGCTTTAATAAGTTAGACATAATTTTAAGAGCAGTAGATTTTCCAATGCCGTTTTTTCCGACAATCCCGGTAATCTTTCCAAATAAAGGTGTTGGCAGAGAATAAAGTTCAAACATATTTTCACCATAGCGATGCACTGGTGCTTGATTTAAGGTGGTGGGCAAATTAATAATTTCTATGGCCACAAAAGGACAGCGTTTAGGGCAAATGCCGCAGCCATTGCAAAGCATCTCGTCAATTCGGGCTTTTTTATCGATTTCTCCGGGGGTTACACAGTCCGAACCGGCCCGGTTAACCGGACAAAGTTTAGCGCAAAGGTAATCGCCGCATTCATTAGGATGGCATTTCTCTCGGTCGATGATGGCAATACGTTTTCGAATCATAGTAACCCTCTTCTGACAAATAGGTTTATTTATGTTCCTATTTAAAGCAGGTTTTATATTATTTGCGGTGAAATTAAAGAAATTATCAAAAGAAATGATTGGTGATATCAACATGTGGGCGAGCGGTTCCATCTTTTTGCAGTTCTAATTGCCCAACAAATACATCATAATGCTCCCCCAAAACTTCTCTGATGGGGGCGGTTAATAGCATATATAATCTGCTTTCTTCGATGGGGTGCGTTAGCCGATTAGGAACCAGCAAGAAATCAGCATCTTTGCGGCCTTTTACGGAGGTATCTTCCCTAGCAAGACCTCCAACCAGATATAACCCAACTGGAAGTTCGCCCGTTTCTTCATATTGCGTTAAGATTTTATGGCCTGCTTTCAGTAACTTTTTCGTCGGTTTTTTCGGATCTTCTTTTTCAAAAAAATCATTTAACCGATAATTAAAATGATAATTATTTACCATAACTTAAACACCCCCTTTCTGAGCCATTAGTCGTTTCGCTCTTAGTACTTTAGACAGAGGAATTTCTTCCAAAACTTTAGCCGGGGTTAAAGTGTATCCCCAGTCTCTTCCGGTTAAATCATCCGGATCCGGCCGCCAGGCATCAACTTGAACCCGATAACAATGTTCGGGATAATCGCCAGTAAAGGCAGTTTCAATTGACCGGGAAACGAAAACTTTGCCTTTATATTTGCCGGCGCTATCTTGAGGAGAAATATAATCACCTATTTCATATTTTTGCTTTGTGGTATGATACCCAATTACTGCGGGCTGATTTTGTTCTCTAAAAGCAATAATCCGGTGAATAATTGGTGCAGCTTCATCTACTTTCCCATCTAAAAGCATTTCATCTAATCCTAATCGTTCCACCGTTTCCTCAGGGATTTGGCTTAATTGGTCCCATAATGCAGTTATTTTAGTCATTTTTGTTTGTAGTCCTATTTCAATTTGGTCCATTCATCAATAAAGCTTACTGCCTGCAAATTAACTTCTCCACTTATCCATTCCTGCCTAGGAAAATTTTTGTCTAAATTAACTATCATATATTCATCATATTTAGACCAATATTTCCCTCTTATGGAATAAATTAGCTTATCAAGTGAAGGTAGTGGCTTTAAAGAAAACTGTCCTAAAGCACCATAACCTGCTTTAGTTCGATATAGATAAACGGCATGTTTAGAAGAATCGTCCGAGGTCCTAACTACTAACAAAAAAGGAGGATAGCCGTCGTCTGAAAGCAAAGCTGCAGCTATCGTGGCATAGTCTAAACACAAGCCCTTAGCTCTGGAATGATTATATTTGAAGCTTTCTCCTATTTTATTCCGTTCGGGTCCAAAAGCTTCATCAAAATCGGGTCTAAAATGCCGATCCAAATAATCCTGCGCCTGTTCAGGGGTTTGGACATATTTAATAGCTTCCTGCCAAGTTAATTTACCATAATCTATGGGCTCTTTTAACTGCTTAATCGGTCTGGCTATTGGTGTAACTGGTTGAATTAAATCAGGCGACATCGTTTTGTAAGTTGCACAGCCGGCATTAAATAAGAGGCTTCCAGCTAAAGCAGTTAAAACAAGTTTATCTTTAGTTTTTTTAACCATGTTCTTCTTCCTAATTTCGGTTATTCGAATCTGTATTTACTCTGCTAATCCCGTTTAGATTTTTTGCTATTTATAAACTTTTCTACTTTTTATTACTTTAAAGTAAGTACAACTTAAAAGAAGATAACTTTAAAAATTAAGAACGTTCTAAAGAAACAAATATGGTTAAATGCGACCTTTGCGGCAATAAAATAGCGGAATTGTTTTTGGGAAAGCTTAAAGGAACCATTATCAAAAAATCAGGTTCCGGCAAACAATATACACTCTGTTTTGAATGCCAGAAAAAATTCCCTGACAAAAAAGAACTGTTAGAAAAGATTAAATAAATGCCTCCGTGGCTTAGTGGTAGAGCGGCGCTCTCGTATTAAAAAGAGAGTCAAGCGCAGGTCGTGGGTTCAAATCCCACCGGAGGCTTCTTTCTATTTTAAAAAGTAGAAATATTCTTAAATAGGAGAAGAAAAGAGACCGAGATGGAAGAACAAAAAACAGAGGGCTTTTTAGAGCAAAAACCAGTAATTGCAAAAGAAACCAATCTGGAAAATTTAGCTAAAGACCCGAACGCTAATTTCAGCATAAAAGATGACGGAAAAAGCATCTTAATTATGATTGCTGCTTTAATCGGAATATTTGCCTTATCTATTAGCGGATTTAAATTATATGATTATTTTACCGGAGCCGGAATAGTTACTTTAGATACTTTACACCAGGAAAACTTGGCAGGAAAACTTGATGAGGAAGAAGGCTACCTTTATAACGGGTTTAGTTTTGTAAAAGCGGATGGGTTATGGTGGACGGAAATAAAAGCAGGCAGCCGTTTAATTAAAACCCCGCTTCATTTCGGCCCTAAAGAAGTGGAAGCAGTAGCAACTACTGGATCGTTATCTTCCGGTTTTTATCGCGACGATTTTGTTTACGTAGCCATTAATCCAACCATTAATCATAATAAATATTACACCCTTGCTTTGATGGAATTAAATAATAACGTCCTGCAGGGAATTGAAAGGAATGTTAAATCGGCCTGTACGGAAAAAAATGATATTTGTGAAGATCGGCTAATCCGGAACTGCCAAGACACCCAAGGAAACCCGGTAATTGAACTGGTAGTAACTGATAAGCCAGCAGTAGAACTGTTAGGAACCTGTATTAAAATAAGCGGTAATGAATTTGATTTAGTTAAAGCCGTAGATCGGTTGCTCTATCAGTGGTATGGAGTTATGAACTAAGTTTGGGAAAAATTTAATTTCTTTTTATGCCTAGTGCTTCTACCCGATTATAGTTTAAAGTTACGATTCGAAAATTTAATCCCAATTCTAGCACAGCTTCCAATAAAGCCATATGTTCTTTTCCCGAACCAGAAACCATATTTAAAGCAACTTCAAAATCTTTAATCTTATTTTTAAGCTGCTGTTTAATGTCTTCAACTAAATCAGTGGTCTCTTTAAAACCGTTTACAATAATTAATTCTGTTTCCGGATTGGCTTTAAAATTGTCCTGTCCAAACTGGTTAGTCAACAGATAAACTTTATCCCACTGCCGGGACTGAATAACTTTATTTACTTCTAGCCAAGTTCCTTTTCCAGTTGATAAACATGCAATTAAGGTTAGCATATTAGCCTCTTTTCCTGAACATATTTCAGTGCTTCATGAAAATCTTGGAAATTCTCTTTAAGGAATAGCATGCCCTCTTTCGTTCGGGCATTGATGCCGAAAGGCAAATCCACTTCTTTCCAGGCAGGAACATCATTGAAAGCATCGCCAAAGAAAGCAGCCTGCTCTCTGTTGAAACCATATTCAGCTAGTTTTTCTTTAACAAAAATATCTTTGCTCATCAGAGGAACATTTATCTTTCCTGTGCCGGTGAACTTGCCCTGAGAAACGTGAATTTCTGGCACTAGAATAA
>CAZKNU010000039.1:0-11102 GCA_964554235.1 uncultured Methanosarcinales archaeon
TCAAATTTTTCCGGCATCCCTACATAAAGGACGCCATCGTTTGCAAATACATCTAGGTTCCAGTTTGGCTTATCAAGAGAGAGCCCATCACCATAGGGTCCGTTTTTACTATTCAAATAACCCAGCACCAGCCTGCCGGTCCAGGGAGTTTTATCTTCGCATATTTTATTTACCTCCACGAACGTATCTACATTAAAATGGAGGAATAAGCCTTCCCAATCATTAGCCTTGCCGTCAATGATAAGTTTCTTCCTCATCTCTCCTTCTTCAAACCTAGGGTTCGCTCGCATCATTTGATAATAATTATAATCTATAACAATGGTTTTTTTGTTTGCCTCAGAAGTAAAATCTTCGCAAGCGATGCAGATGTCCCCATGATCTATTTGCCATTTTTTTACCCATTCAATCTCTTTATCAGCGCCATTTTCATCTTTGCCTTTATACTCATCTGGAATAAGAGCGAGTATCTCAGGATCGGTCGGCTTTGCCCAATTATATGAGCCAGCTCTATTAATAGCCACCAGGGTTGATGGAAACCTTTGCTTGGCAGCAGGAGTAGCAGCTTCTTGGGGTGTTGCAGCCAGCGGCATTCGCTTAGTGATTTGTGTGGCGGTTGCAAAGGCTTTTCCAGCGATGGATTCCACTTTTGCGCAGGAAACTAACAGAAGAGAAATAGTCAACAGTAACAATAAGAACAGCTTAATAACATTCTTCCCCAATTTTTATCGCCTCATTTTTAGTTTAATAAATTAAAGTAGTATATAAAATTTTCCGTTAAAGAAAAAGACTAAATTTACCGATTATGGCCGGGTTTATTATTCCCATTCATTTATTAACCAACTAGATGTAACAAAAGTATAAATACTTTCTTTGCTTACCTTAAGCTAAATGGGAGATAGATTTACTAAATTTAGGTTTACTACCGTTTTACATTTCTGCCATAAGAGTTAAACTATTTGAAAAAGGAGGAAAAACATGGATAAGCTTGCCAATACGTTAACACATCACCTATCAGAAGTCAGGGAAGAGAAAAGAGTGTTTGAAAATGCCTTTCAAGCATTTACCCGGATGGTTTTAGATGGAGAAAATAGAATCGAGCCGGTAACTGTTGCTGGAAGAAAAACTTTAGATTACAAGATTTTTAGGGAAGGCAAAAGACCTTTAGTGGGAATGCATGATGAGCTTAACAGCCTGGTTACCTTTGTGCATGAAGCTGCTCAAGGCGGTTCGGCTAAAGAAATGGCCATTGTTTTTGTTGGAGAACCAGGAAATGGGAAAACTTACTTGGTAGATACCTGCTGCCGGCTTTTCCGAAACTTCCACCGCCAGGAAAAAAACTGGAAATATACTTTCCGGTTCAAGAACCTTCAAGCATTGGGAGCTTATGGAAATATCCAGGAAATTGAATCGCAAACTTTTGAAGATCCTATGATCCTAGCCATGAATTTGTTTGATTCTAGAGAAGAAAACCTGCAATTTTTTCTGCAGCAGGGATTTAGTGAAGAGCAGGTTAAAAAAATGTATGAAAATTACCGCCCGTTAGGAGCTTGCAGTGATTATATTTTTCGTGAACTTAAAGAAAAAATAGGGGGAAATAGTTCCCAAGACCTTGAAAGAATAATACAAGAATGCATCGAAGTAAAACCAGTAATCATTAGTGATACTCAAGGAATTTTAACGGGAAAATATTCTGCCCGGGATAAAATAACTTCTTCCTCCGTTGACCTATTAGGATCCAGAGAAATTACCGTAGCTTTGCAATTAGCAGATCGGAACAACCCTTATAGTTATGCCGTCAGAAAAGGCGCCTTAGGAAGATCTGCTGGAGGAGGAATTCATTTTAGTGATGAACTGTTCAAAAACAAAGTTGATCTTATCCAGATTTACCTGCAGGTTATTCAAAATAGGACTATCGATCTTGACGGCTGCATCTGGCCGATAGATACTTTGATTATTGCCACCAGCAACAATGAGGAATTTCATCGATTTAAGAGCCAGGAAGGACAGCAGCCCATTACCGACAGATGCAGCATCGTTTACATGTCGCATAATACCAATTACAAGCTGCAGGAATCTTTAACTAAATATGCTATTGGAAACCAAGAAAAAACCACCATGTTTGGGGAGAATTTACATTACGACCCTAACTTTAATCTTGCTTCTTCATTAGGAGTAGTAATGACTAGGCTGCCCCTTTCAGAAAAATTAGACCGCACTGAAACACTTAAGCTAGCTGCCGGAGAACACGCTGGTGAAAAAAGCTTAAAAACGCTGGCAGAAGTTGTTGAAACCTTAAGCCAAAATCCGGACATTACCCGCCGGTTTGGACAGCGGGGATTAGGTCAAAGAGATCAAAACAGAAGCATATTAATACAAACTGAATCAGTAGAGACTCAACAAGATAAATGTATGTTTGCCGGAGATGTTTTCAAAGCTTATGAGAGGGTGGTTTTAGACTGTGTTACAGATGATAATGATCGGAAAAAATACCTAGAAGACCTTAAAGTTGCCCGGGGGCTCTATAAGCAAAAAGTAAAAGAAGATATCTTTAATGCTTACCGGGGCAACTCTGAAGCAGTTAAAGAAGATGTACTAACCTACGTCCATATGGTAATTGGGTTTGATGACAGTAAAAGGGATAGTGAGCTGTGGACTTATACTGATCCAGCGACGGGGGAACTCCGCTCTATAAAGATTGACCAAAAATACATGAATAGTGTTGAAGAGAGGATGGGTCTAAAGAATGATGAGGGTAAAAAGTCTTATCGTGCAACCATCAGCCAGAAATTTGCCAAAGCAATGCATACCGGACAGAATTATGATTTCATGGATGATGAAATATTAAAATCGGCAGTAACTGACGTTAGAATAAACAGCGACATCCACGGAGAAGGCAGCTTGATGGGCGCTTTAATGAATAGGACCAAAAAAGAAAATCAGGAATTGTACGAAAGGATGATTAAAGTAATGCTGGGCAATGCAACACAAGCAGCAAAGGGGTTGGGATTTTGTGAATCTTGCGCCTGCAGAACCATTGAACTGTACTGTACTAAAGATTAATTGCCCAAACCCGATAGAAGCGGGCATTTTAATTTTGTTTAAGTAAATATCAAATACAGAGTAAAATTAACTAAGACCATTATAATGTTAAAAGAAACAGAGCTGCAATTATTACTTGAAGAAGTTAAGAAAAAAGGCTTATCTCCGGAACGCGAAAAAATAATTTTAAAAGAAATGGGAGTTCCGGAAGTGCACGAAATTAGAGATGGTTATGCACTAGGAAGACAAAACGATGCTCAGCGAAGATATGGGGCTAATGATTTAAACACCATCCAAGGCTTTAAACCCACCCCCTCGCCAAGTTTAAATTTATATTCTTTGGAAGACCTTATTAGAAGAGATGAGCAAAGAGAAAAAGATGGGTTCCCTAAGAAAATCAGGTGGGGAGAATTTGTAAAACCGGTAAAAGGCGGACAGCCAAAAGTTATTGTTGTTCCAGTAACTGAAGAAGAAAAGTTCTATCACGATCCTGGAGACGAACCGGAAGAAATTGGCGGATCTGGAGAAGGGGAGGAAGGAGACATCGTCGGTGAAAAACCGATTCGGGAAGAACAGGGCAGTGGCAGCAAGCCTGGCGGAGATGAATCAGGAGAGCATGATATCGAATCTAGGGCATATGAAGTAGGAAAATATCTTACCCAGCAATGGAAACTGCCTAACATTCGGGATAAAAAAAAGAAAAAGTCTGTTCCAAAGGACACTTACGATCTTACTGACAAAAACCGGAGATCTGGCCAATTCCTAGATGAAAATGCTACTTTAGAAGAAATTATAAAAACCAACATCGCTTTGGGCAGAATAGATCCCAAACAGCCCATCGACCCCAAAAAGCTAATTGTTGATCCTAATGATGTTATCTATAAAGTTTTCTCCCGGGAACGGCACTTTGAATCACAAGCTTTGGTATTTTTCGTAAGAGATTATTCCGGCTCCATGGGTGGACGGCCTGAAGAGGTAGTTGTGCGCAGCCATCTGCTGATTTATAGTTGGTTGATGTATCAATACCAAGAACAGGTAAAGACCCGCTTTGTTCTTCACAGCACTGAAGCAAACGAAGTGGATGATTTCTATTCGTACTATCATTTATCTGCAGGAGGAGGAACCAGGATCCTTTCTGGATTTAAGCTGGTAAATGAAATCATCAAAAAGGAAAATTTAGCGCGCGATTATAATGTCTATGTTTTTTATGGCAGCGACGGGGATGACTGGGGAGGAGAAGAAAAAGAAACAATTGATGAAATAAACGAATTGCTTACTTATGTTTCCCGCCTGGGCATTTTAATTGTCAGCAACCAGTATGGCGATTCGCCAGAAACAACTTTTGAAAAATATGTTAAAGAATCAAACATACTAAATGAGAAGCCGGCTTTAATTCGGTTGGAGACCATTCGGCCGGATGAAGATTCCAACGCTCGCGCAATGGAATGCATCAAAGACTTAATTTCAGAATAATAATATCAATAAAAAAGCAGCCAGAAATAACTAAAAAATAAACTATGGAACCAATTAACCAAGAAACAAAAAAAATAATGGAAAGATGTAAAGGGCGGGCCAGAGATGTTGGCTTAATTGTACCTGATGACACTCTTGAATTTATCGTTACCAATAGGGATTTGATTCATCTTAAGCCAAAAATAATGATTCCTACCCATTATGATTATTGGGTGCAGGACATAGAAGTTCTGGGAGAAGCAGAAAAATACAAATATTTTCCGCACAACCCTTATGAGGCAGTTATTAATTCCCGGCCAGCAATGTCTTTTTACAACGATAACAATCCTGACTGGCTTAATATCATGATCTTTTATCATGTGCTTGCCCACATTGACTTTTTCCGCAACAATATTTTTTTTAAGCAAACCTGGCATGATGATTTTGTAGGAAAAGCCCTTACCGACAAGCAGCTTATGGAACAGCTTCGCTCAGAAAAAGGCCGCTGGGTAGATTATGTTATTGAATTCAGCCGGGGAATTGACAATATTGTCGGGTTTTACGAGGATCTTTCAGAGGAATTTGCCTGCAGTAAAATAAAAGCTCCGGAAAGGGTTAGGTTTTATTTTGACGTGTTTTTACAGAAAATAAAAAAGACGCCTTATGATGAGTATTTGAGAGAATTGAGAAGGTACAATAACCAAATTAAAGACGACCAAAATCAAGGTATTGGAAGTCATGCTGAAGATATTTTTTTTATAGATATTAATAGCAGATATCCAGAATTCCAGGCTTTATTAAAAAAACATAAAGAAGAAAAAAGAAAGCCCAAAGATTTGCTGGAATATCTTCTGCAAAAATCTCTTTTCCTTAATCGGGAAGATAATTTGTGGATGAAATCGGTAGTAAAAATTGTTAGGGACACTTCATTATATTTTCAGCCCCAGTCCAGAACTAAAATAATGAATGAAGGGTGGGCCAGTTATTGGCATGAAAAACTTTTCCTCAGCGATGAGAGAATTAAAGGGCATTTAATCGATTTCTCGATTATAAATGCTCGTGTTACTTCCCCGGGAAGGTTGGGCCTTAACCCTTATGCTTTAGGGCTAAGGTTATTTAAGCATATTCAAGAAATGGGAGACAAAGGAAAAGATAGTTATGAATTTCAGTTATTAAATGATATTGCGGAAAGAAATAATTTTGATAGTAAAGCAGGCAAAGGGAATGAATTAATCTTTAAGGTCAGGGAAAATCATTCCGACCGGACTTTTATCACCCAATATCTAGACCAGGATTTTATGGACCGGTACCAGTTCTTTGTCGCCCGCGAAGACCAAGAAGGGTACGACCCCGACCGAGGCACCATCCCTTATACACTCAAAAATAGGAAAGCAGAAGATTTCAGGCAAATGCTTTTTGATAAACTGCTAGATCCGCCCATCATCAGAGTTGATGAAGAAAAAACAGATAAAACTTTGCACTTAGTCCATGATTTTAAAGGAAAAAAATTAGTCAGAAGATATGTCCCCCACGTCATGGAAGGAATTGAATTTTTATGGGGTGCGCCGGTAAAATTGGAAACAACTGAAATTAAGAAAGATGATTCCGGCAAAGTTATCTATAAAAAAGTTCTTTACACCATGGAAAACAAACAATTCGCAAAAGAGGAATTGGAATAAAAGAACCGCAAATGAATAATAAATGGACCATAAAAAATATTTAAAAAACGAAATAAAGTTCAAAAAATAAAATTTAAGATTATATAATATGACTGATGCAAAAGATGCGTTTAGAAAATTAACTGGAAGAATTCAAGCTGATAAAAGAACCCCTAAACCTTTTGCTGATTTCCTAACTGAAGATTTATCCGTAAACCCTGAATTAGTGCTGCGCAATATTTTTCAGCTGTTTAGCGGGATGATGCAGTTTTATGCTGAAGTTAAATCTGTAGATAAAGAAAAAGGCATTACCGAATACAACCTTACGCGGCTGTTTATCAAAGATCTTAACGAGCCTTTTTTTGCTGACGGTATTTTAAGCAGTAAATTAATGGAACTTTCAGCCTCTATTAAACAAGGGGCGCAGCAGAACAAAATCTATCTGCTGGAAGGCCCGCCGGGCAGTGGAAAAAGCATCATGTTAAACAACCTTCTCTCTAAGTTGGAAAAGTATAGCAAATTAGACGAAGGCCAAGCTTATGAATCGGTATGGATGCTAAAGGTAAAAGAAATCGTTGGAAGCCAAAATGATGCTGCCCGCCAAGAAGAGCTCATTAAAAAAATTGGTGACGTTTTTGCTGTTCCCTGCCCCCATCATGACCACCCCATCCTGCAAATACCCAAAGCTCACCGCCAAGAATTACTGGAAGAGATTATTGCCGATGAAGAATTTAAGAGAAGATTATTTACTGAAAAAGAATACGAATGGGTTTTAACAAAAGAACCCTGCACTATTTGCACTTCTTTATACCAGGCTTTAGTAGATAAGTTAAACTCGGCTGAAAATGCCTTTAATATGCTTTCAGTTAGGAGATATTTATTTAACAAAAAATTAGGAACCGGCATATCTGTATTGAATGCTGGAGACATGTTGCCTGAGAATTTTTCAAATGTCAATGAGAAACTGCAGGAAGGGCTAGAAGCAATATTTAATAACAGCGCCGAGGTGCATTATACCCATTCCTTATACGCACCAACTAATAACGGCATTTATGCATTGATGGATATTAAAGATTATAACCTTGATCGATTTAGCTGGCTGCACGGGTTAGTCAGTGATGGAGTGCATAAAATAGGGGCTATTGAGGAAAGAATAAGCTCTTTGTTTATGGTCACCACTAACCCGGAAGACTTAGAATTCATTAAAAAAAAAGACTCATTTGTAGACCGCCTGGTGGAAATTTACATCCCTTATGTGCGGGATTATACTGTAGAAATGGAATTATACAAAAATAAATTTGGACCGGATGTGGAAAAATATTTTCTTCCCAGAGTGTTAGAAAATTTTACTAAGATCATTATTTCTTCACGATTAAATGAAGAATCTCCAGCTATTTGGGAATGGATCGAAAAATCCAAAAAATATGAAAAATACTGCGATAAAAATCTGCTGCTGTTAAAGATAGAATTATACGCTGGAAAAATGCCCCGCTGGATTTCTGAAGATGACCAAAAAAGTTTTACGGAAGAAATAATTAAAGACCTGTTGGCGGAAGAAAAAATAGAAGACGGCCTGTCGGGAAGACAGTCGGTAGATTTGTTTAACCACCTTTATAATCGGTATAAGGACACCGGCAAATTGATTACGATGAAAATGTTGGTGGAATTTTTTGATGAAAATGATATTTCTCTCCCTCCTGACCACTTTATGCATTCATTAAACAATCTTTATAATTATTATACTTTAGAAGAAATAAAAGAAAGCATTTTTGATTACAATGAAGAAAGAATCTCCAAAGATGTACTCAATTATATGTATGCTCTTAGTTGTGATTTTGATACGGCCTCCATTTGCCCTTATACCGGAGAAAAAATTACTATTTCAGAAACCTTCTTTAAAAGTGTTGAAAGCTATCTTTTTAGCCCGGCCACTACTAAAGACAAGTTAATAACGCAATTTAGGATAAAACAACAGCAGCAGGTTACCCAATATTTATTAATCCATAAACCCTTGGCTGAAGAAGTGAAGGAAAAGATTACCAAGTCCCCCACCTATAAACACCTTTATTCCAGGTATATGCAGAATGTCAAGAAAAATGTTCTTGCACCACTCTCAGCCAACGAAAATTTTAGATTTGCCATTGCCGAATATGGGACGGCTAAATTTGAAGCTTATGACCCCCGAATCAGGCAGGATGTAACCCGCTTGATGGGCAATTTACAGAAGAAATTTAAATATACGGAAGAAGGGGCAAAACAAGCCTGTTTATATGTAATTGAAAACGATATTATTAAGGAATCTTAAAGAAAGAGCCAATAAGCCTTAATTTCAATTTTTCGGGGTAAAGAAATAATAAAAGCAAGAACAAATTTTATATACTTCCTTTTTAATTATTAATTTATGGCAAGAATACTTAATATTATAAGCCAACTAATCTATCTTTCAAAAAAAGCAAAGAAACAAGTTGAGAGAGGGAAATATTCTTCTGCAAAACGTATTATTAAAATCATTTTAAATATTGAACAAAAAGAATTAAAATTCATTAAAGAAGAGCCTGGCTCTGACGAATTCTATAAAGAATGTTTATCAATATTCCAAAACACAAAGGAAGCATTTCAGGATTTATCCGAGTTTCAGGCTCAAGAAGCAATTCAATTGCTTGATAGAATAATTGCCTTGGAAAACTATGAACTTAAGAATATTATTAAAGCTAAAAAAGGACTAGAAGAAGACATTTTAAAAACTGTTGACCCATATATTCGAGAATTAGTTAATGAGATAAACAAACTAAGTTTTGTTAAACAAACTCATTTTTCATGTTCGGGACATTTCCCTAATGATTTTGATTGCCCATATATTATAATAGAATATGATTGGGAAAGCCAAACCCAACATAATATAAAATCATTTCATAGCCAGATGGTGAACATTGTTAACAAATCTGGCCTTGTTAAACCAACCGGGCTTCTTGAAAGAATTTACCATAACTTGATGGGTTTAAGAAAAGTAAATTATTACCTAGGCTTCCCTATAGAAACACCGCATGAACGAAGTCAAGAAGAATATAGAACACAATTTATTAAACAATGGAACCTAATATTTAAGCTAGTAAAGAAATACCAAGATAATGATTCATTAGAATATAAAAAACAAAGAAGACTTATTAAAGAAAATCCTGAATTATTGGGTACGCCTGAAAAATTAATACAGCAAGGGATTATTGTTAGATGCCTTAAATGCAGATCTTATATGATTACTATGGAGCCAAAACCTATTTGCAAAAAATGTGGATATAAAATCGGAAATATTATCTATTAAAACTTGTTCTTGCCTTCGATTCTGCTAATTTTGTTAACAACACCCAAAAAAGACAAATTATTTATATTAACTTGTATTTATTCTATTAAATGGAAAATAAAAAGAGGTTGATCTTAGCACTAGCTCTTTTGCTCATCTTTTTAAGTGTAGTTAATTTTTATACTGCATTTACCATTACCGGAAAAGCAACTGCCGCCACTACTGGAAAAGCGTCCATTTGTATTGTAAAAGCGCCAGAGATTACGACTATTGCTGCGCAAACTGCAACGGTAGGTACAGCTTATACTCTCCAAGTAAATGCGGTTTTTTATGGTTTAAACACAAGCATAACTTACTCAGACAATACTGATTTATTTGCCATTAACCAAAGCGGTTACATTAGTTTTACACCTGCTTCCGGAGATATAGGGACGCATTCCATTACCATAACTGTAGCAGATGCTTCCGGCTGTCTGGCTGTTAATACTTCCACAACCTTCTTGCTAACTGTTTCCGAAGTTGTAGTGCCTCCGCCTGAAACACCGGCTGGAGGAGGGGGGGGCGGAGGAGGTGGAGGAGCTCCAGCCAAAAAACAACCTTGGATTTCATTTAAGCTCAGCGATGAAATCTTAAAAGTTAATTTAAAAGAATCCCAAATGTTAGAAAAAATGATGACCGTAATTAACAATGGTGATGCTAATTTAATTATTGAAGTTAAGAATTTACTGCCTGCAGCCGTGTCTCTTTTTCCCATTAAATTTGATCTACTTAAAGATCGGGAACAGGAAATAAAAATAGTATTCAACCCCTATTTAGATACAAAACCAGATATTTACTCGGGCTTGATAACGTTTATAGGTTCTAATGATTCTCAAACTGTAACTAAAACGGCGACCATTATTTTAGAAATCGAATCTGAAGAAGTTCTGTTTGATGCCAGCTTAGACCTTCCTCAAAAAACCTTTTCTCCAGGGGATGAACTTCAAGCAGCCATTACCATTTATAATCTTCAAAATGTCTTTTCTGCCGAAGTTACTTTAATTCATTCCATCTTAGATATGAATAATAAAGTGCTTTATCAAGAAGAAGAGATGACCACCTTAAAAGATAAAGCCTCTTTTGCTAAAACCATCCCTTTGGCTGAAGATATGCCTCCCGGACAATACCTATATTCATTAAAAGTTCTTTATAAAGATTCGTTTGCCACAGCCTCAGATTTATTTACCGTCGAAGAGCCTGCGAGATTAGCTTTGCCGTTGGTTGGTTTAGCTGCCCCGGTAACCCGAAAATCAGTTTATTTCTTGGGCGTTCCTCTTTTATTCGTCCTTATTGGAGCAATAGTTTTAGCTTTATATTTCACTCACCGCAAAATAAAAAAATCAAAAACTATTCTCAAACCGATCATTCAAAGAAGAACTATTATTAAACCTAGAACCATTATTAAGCAGGATACTTCCAACTTAAGATCCAAATTACTTCTGCTAAAAGAAGGGTATAGCAAAGGATTTATTAAAGAAGCTACCTATAAGCAGGCCAAAGTAAAATTAGAAAACCTGATTTTGAGCAGAAGATAAAAAAAATAATAAAAGATTAAAATCATTAAAACACACTAAAATAAAACCTTAATAAAATTAACTAAAGCTTTTGGGTCGCCC
>CAZKNU010000040.1:0-11098 GCA_964554235.1 uncultured Methanosarcinales archaeon
AACCGCAACCTTTATAAATAAAAACCTTTAAAAAACGCTCTTGGGGGCAACTTATGGTTGGCGCAGAAATTAAGTTAAAAGTAATGGAAGCAGTTCTGGAAGATGTCAATAAAGGCATCATTAAAATAGATTCCAGTTTCATGAAGCAAATCGAAGTCAACCCCGGTGATATCGTTGAAGTTCAGGGGGAAAGAGTTACTGCCGCCATTGTTGACCGTGCTTACCCCGGGGATATTGGCTTGAATATTGTGCGCATGGACGGGGATATCCGTAAAAATGCCCGCACTTCTATCGGTGAATTAGTTACCATCAGAAAAGCAGAAGTGAAACCGGCCGTAAGTGTTTCTATTGCTTCCGTCAATAAAAGTGTAGTCGTTAAAGCTTCTCCAGAATTATTCAAGCAAGGATTACAGGGAAAAGCCTTAGTGAAAGGAGATATTGTTTCGCTGGGAAAATCCAGAAGAAAAACCAACCAATATAACGATAATCTTAATGATATTTTTTCTATGATGGAGTCGCATTTTGCCGGATATGGTTTTGGCTCGCTTAAATTTGTGGTTGTAGACACTCAGCCGCGCAAAGGTATTGTCGTTGTAACACCCGAAACAGAAGTTGAATTTACGGCTAAGACGGTTGATTTTAAAGAGGACGAAAGTCTCAGCTTAGGCGTTAATTATGAAGATATCGGTGGGCTAAATGATGAAATTAAGAAAGTCCGAGAAATGGTTGAATTACCTTTAAAACATCCGGAAATTTTTGAAAAATTAGGGATAGAGCCGCCGAAAGGAGTTCTTTTACATGGTCCGCCGGGAACGGGAAAAACTTTGTTAGCTAAAGCAGTTGCTTCTGAAACTAATTCTTATTTTATCCTAATCAATGGGCCAGAAGTCATTTCTAAATTTTATGGGGAAAGTGAAGCCAACTTAAGGAAGAAATTTGAGGAAGCAGAACAAAATGCTCCTTCCATAATTTTCTTTGATGAAATTGATGCCATTGCTGCTAAGCGGGAAGAAACTAAAGGGGACGTAGAAAAAAGAGTAGTAGCCCAATTATTAGGTTTAATGGACGGATTGAAAAGCCGAGGCAAGGTTATTGTGATTGCCGCTACGAATATGCCTAACCTACTTGATCCAGCTTTACGTCGTCCGGGAAGATTTGACCGTGAAATAGAAATTGGTGTTCCAGACAAGAATGGGCGGGAAGATATTTTAAAAATCCATACCCGCAATATGCCTTTGGCTAAAAATGTTAATTTAACAGATATTGCTAAAATAACTCATGGTTTTGTAGGGGCTGATCTTAACGCTTTGGCAAAAGAAGCAGCTATGATCGTATTAAGAAGAATTCTTCCGGATTTAAAAGTTGAAGGTGTTGAAGATGGAGAGCCGATTCCCAAAGAAATTCTGGAAAAATTAATGGTTACTCAAAAAGATTTCTTAGAATCACTAAAAGTAGTCCGGCCCAGCGCTATGCGCGAAGTGTTAGTGGAAACACCCGATGTTAATTGGACAGATATCGGCGGCATGGAAGATGTTAAAGACAAATTAAAAGAAGCAGTGGAATGGCCGTTGAAAACTCCAGAAGTTTTCAAAAGGATGGGCATTAGGCCGCCAAAAGGAATTCTGTTATATGGTCCGCCGGGAACGGGAAAAACTTTATTGGCCAAAGCAGTTGCTAAAGAAAGTGAAGCTAATTTTATTTTAATTAATGGGCCCAGCATGTTAAGTAAATGGGTGGGTGAATCTGAAAAAGCGGTGCGGGAAATCTTCAGAAAAGCTAGGCAAACCGCCCCAACTATTTTATTCTTTGATGAGATTGATTCCTTAGTTCCCAGAAGAAGTTCAGAAGGCGATTCTAGGGGTGGTGGTGAAAGAGTAGTTAATCAAATGTTAACAGAAATGGACGGATTAGAAAGTTTAAATGATGTAGTGGTTATTGGTGCAACTAACCGCCCCGATATTGTTGATCCGGCCTTGCTGCGCCCAGGAAGATTTGACCGAATTATTTTAACTCCGGTTGTCGACGAAGAAGGCCGAAAGAAAATCTTTGACATTTACTTGAAGAAAATGCCCCTGACCAAAGATGTTGACCTTAAGAAGTTAGCTGAAAAGACCAAAGGCTATGTGGGAGCAGATATAGAAGGGGTTTGCCGGGAAGCTGCCATGATTGCTTTGCGGGAAGATATTAAGAATAAAGAAATTACCATGAAGCATTTCTTGAAGGCTTTGGAAATGGTGAAGCCTTCCGTCGACGAAGAAATTGAAGAAACTTATAAACGCATGGAAGGTTATTTTACCACCGCCCGGGCTAAAGCAATTAAAGAAGATAAAGCAGCTTATTTTGGATAAAAGTCGTACAAAAGCGCAATATTTTTTTAAATTATAGAGAACTTTTTAAATAAAACTGCTTTTCTTAAATTATGGTTAATAATAATCTTTTTAATAAAATCTTAAACAGTCTTCCTCCGCAAGGATATGCTGTCTTCGACTTTGATAATACTTGCATAATAAACGATATTGCTGAAGCAGTACTAGCTTATCTCTGTGAAAATAACTTATTAAAAAAATTAGATGGTGAAGCGACTTTTAAAAAATATTTTCGCCTTTTAGCAGAAGGGCAGACCCAAACAGCTTATGAATTTGCTACGCAGCTTCTAGCTGGATTTACCATCAATGAAATTAAAAACATTGTTCAAGAAACGGTTAAGAAAGAAGGATCCAAATTAGGTAAACGAAAATTATTTGGAATTAAAATCAATCGGGGAATAAAAATAAATAAACCGATAGTTAAACTTATGAATTTATTATATCCTAATTATGAATTGTGGATTGTTAGCGCTTCTGCTAAACCTATTATCAAAGAAGCAATGAAAATATTTTTACCCGATTACCAGATCAACTGTATTGGCATAGAAAGCGAATTGGATCAAGGAATTTTAACTGACCGATTAATCTATCCCACTTCTACTTTTCAGGGAAAAGTAGCTAATATTAAAAAATATATTTCAAAAGAGGTTCCGCCGGTTTTGGGCGCAGGGGATTCTATGAACGACCGCCACATGCTGGAGTATTGTAAAGTTAAAGTGGTCATAGATCGGAATAATCAGTTGACAGAATTGGCGCGTAAGCAGGGCTGGGTAATTTTACCTCGGGGTAATCGAATAAATAAATTAATTTAAAACCCCCTTTTCTTAATTAATATTAAAACCATATTACTTGAATAACTATTAAAGCTGCATAAAACAACAATAAAGCAATTCCTTCATAACGGGTTAATGATTCTTCTTTATAAAAAAATCCTTTGATAATAAAAGCTACCAATAGTAAATTTAAGATAATCATCCACGTCAAATCAAAATAAAAAACGCTGCCTTTAATTACAAACGGAGAAAGCACAATAATCATTCCAAAAGTAATCAGCAGCATAAAAATATTTGAACCAAAGGTTTCGGTAATGGCTGCATCTTTATATCCTTTTAAAGTTCCCTGCAAGGCCGCAGCAATATTTGGAAAACTTGTTCCCAACGCCCCAAAAACTAGACCAACTAGTAGGCCGGGTAAGGAAAAGGCATTTGTCAATTCAATTAAAGAGAAAGAAAACAAACAAGAACCGCCGATAAGAACTAAAGCACTAAAGATGAATGTACCCAAAGAAGGTTTTAGTTTTAATTTGGAAAGAATTTTATCAGGTATGATTTTGTGCAAAATAATTTTGGGAGTTTTGATTAAGCTTAAACTTTTTTGAACTTGTTTTACTTTTTGGGTTTGGCTATGTTTTGGTCTCCATCTTTCAAAGGCCCAGACATTAATGCCATAAGGTACGAATAACAGCAGCAGAACCAATCCTTCCGGTCGGGAATAAGTTAAATCTGAACCAAACAACAATACCACTACACCAGCAACGACCATAAAAATTCCGTCTCTAACCACAATCGACTTGTCCACTGATAAAGGCCTTACTATTGCTGAAAGACCTAAAATTAAGCCAACATTAGCCATCACCGAACCAATAACTATCCCTATGCCAATATCCAGATGGCCGAGCATATAAGCATATAATGACGAAACGATTTCCGGAAGGCTCAGAATGAATGAAATCACTAAAGTAGTAACGGCTATATAACTGGTGCCGAATTTATGAGCTACTGGTATTAAAGAATCAGTAATCCGGCCGGAACTTTTCCAGATTAAGAATACTGAAAATAACATTAAAACGATTATTAAAATCATTTCCGATTCATTCCTTCTTTTTTATGCGCAAACCGATATTTTTTGACGTTTTGTTTTGAATTTCAGATTATTTGTTTTCTTTATCATTCATTTTTGATTTTTGTTAAAATTAATTTTTGAATTATTTTATACACTAATAACAGCACCACGCAGCATAAAATTATGATTCCCCAGTCGATTAAAGCTAGGGGAACGGTATTAAACCAAGCATTTAAAGGGGCGTAAATTATCAGCAGCTGAAGAAGGATAGAAAACAAGACTGCTCCTAAGAGTAATTTATTGCTAAATATTCCCAGCTGGTATTCAGATCTAATGGTCTGCAGTCTTACTAATTCAAACAAAACTAAAGAGGTAAAGGCAATTGTCTGGGCTTTTTCCAATCCCGATCCTTGATATAACAAAAATAAAATTAAAGAGGCAAGGCCCATTAAACAGCCAAAAATAATGATGTCCCAACTCAATGCTCGAGAGAGGATGCTTTCTTTTGGATGTCTGGGTTTATGTTTCATGATTTCATTTGGATGTGGATCAAAACTTAACGCCGTTGCCGGCAAACCATCGGTGACTAAATTAATCCATAAAATTTGAATGACCGTCAACGGCAAAGGCATTCCAAATAATGAAGCCAGAAAAATAATCGTGATTTCACCCAAATTGCTGGACAGCAAATAATTCACAAATTTTCTGATATTGTCAAAAATAGCCCTGCCCTCTTCTATGGCGTTGACGATGGAAGCAAAATTGTCGTCAATAAGAACCATATCCGATGCTTCTTTAGCCACATCGGTGCCGGTAATTCCCATGGCAATGCCAATGTCTGCTTTTTTAATGGCGGGGGCATCATTAACTCCGTCGCCGGTTACTGCAACAACCTGTCCGCTGTTTTTTAAAGCATTTACAATATCTAATTTGTGTTTGGGATCTACTCTCGCAAAAACACCAATTTTGCTGATTTCTTTATCCAGATTTAAAGCATCCAATTCCGGCCCGGTTACAGCTTTGCCAGTAATCCCTAAATCTTTAGCAATGGCTTTTGCAGTCATGATTTGGTCGCCGGTAATCATAATTACTTTTATTCCTGCTTCCTGGCATTTTTTAATGGCTTCTTTAACTTCTTTTCTAGGCGGATCAATCATCGCTTGTAAACCAACGAAAACCATCTCTTTTTCTGCGTTTTCCTTGTTGGTAAAAGTATCATTATAAGCAAAACCTAATACCCGCAAAGCTTCCTGGCCGAATAATTCATTCTGTTGATGGAGCTCTTTCTTTTTGGAATGATCTAAACGTACGACTTTACCATTGATAAGAATTTTATCACAGGCATTGATGATTAAGTCGGGCGCCCCTTTAGTATACGAAATTAAATGTTTTTCAGTTTTATGAATAGTAGTCATCATTTTTCTTTCTGATGAAAAAGGAATTTCTTCTACCCGGGATTCTTTAAATTCGTTTCTAACTAGGCCGGCTTTTTTGGCAGAAACAATTAATGCAGCTTCCGTAGGATCGCCGTTAACATTCCATTCATCACCTTTTCCTTCTAATTTAGCATCATTACAAAGCAGGCCAATCTTTAGAAGAGGATATAATGGTTCGGGATTAGCTAATTTTTGGTTGATGGTAAATTTTCCTTCTGGATTATAACCAGAGCCAGTAACTTCATATATATTATTATTGGCCCAAATTTTAGTAACCGTCATTTCGTTATGAGTTAATGTTCCCGTCTTATCGGTACAAATCACATTAACGCACCCTAAAGTTTCAACAGAAGGCAGTTTTCTAACTAATGCTTTTCTTTTGATCATCTGCTGTACGCCTAAAGCCAGACAGATGGTGATTACTGCGGGTAAGCCTTCCGGGATAGCTGCAACAGCCAAAGCAATTGCGGTTAATAACATTACTAAAACTTGCTGTCCGGAAAAAATTCCGGCCAGGAATACAATTATCGCAATCATAACGACGACAATAGTCAAATATTTACCCAATTTCCACAGATCTTTCTGCAAAGGGGTAAGTTTTTCCGGTGCTTCTTCAATTAGTTCGGCAATTTTTCCAACTTCTGTTCCCATCCCCGTTGCTGTAACTATGGCCCTGCCTCGGCCATTAGTAATGATCGTTGAAGAATAAAGCATGTTTTTTCGATCTGCTAGTGGGGTTTTTTCTGCTAAGATCTTCAGCTCTTTAGCAACGGGCAATGATTCTCCGGTTAAAGGCCCCTCTTGTGTTTCTAAAGCATGAACTTCAATCAGGCGGACATCTGCAGAAATTTTATCACCGGTTTCTAATATTAAGACATCCCCGGGAACAACATACTTGCTGTCTATTTTTATTTCCTTGCCGCCACGCAATACTTTAGCTTTTAAAGAAGCCATTTTTCTTAATGCTTCAATAGTTTTCTCGGCCCGATATTCTTGGATGAAACCGAGAAAAGCATTAAGTATGACAATAGTCCCAATGATAAATGCATCTATGCTCTGGTGAAGAAAGATTGAGATAACTAAGGCAGCAAACAAAATCCAGATTAAAGGGCTGGTAAATTGTCTTAAAAAGATTTTCAGGAAGCGGGCATTTTCTTCTGCTTTTAATTCATTTAAGCCGTATTGGTGGAGCCGCAGTTCCGCTTCGTGCGCAGTTAAGCCTTTTTCAGAAGAATTAAGTTTTTTAAAAGTTTCTTCAATGGAAAAAGCGTGAAAATTAGCTGAATAATCCTTTTTTTCTTTAGAACTAAAATTACTCTTATCCATGGTTCCCTTTTTTTAAGATGGAATGTAACAATATATAAAAAGGTTTGGACTAAAATTAACGAACAGCCAAGGCGACTTTTTAAGATTTTATACCAATCTTTAACAATAGATAAATTTAAGTAGGTCTTTTGTTTTCTTATTGTAATACCTATTAAATTATCATTAAATTAGTATTAATACTACTATTAATAATATTACTATTTAATGAAGTTAAGTTAAATAAAAAAGAATAAAAATAAAAAAGAAGGTGAACAGATGAAAAAGTTTTTTGTGATTATTGGTTTGTTAGTAGTTTCTTTGTTTATTATTGGCTGTGGAACGGGAAAGGCACTTTATGGAGCTGCACCGCTTTGTGGAAATAATCGACTAGATGCTAAAGAAGAATGCGACAGTCCTCCAGACAACTCTGGTTACTTTACCAAATATTGTAATGATTTTAGAGATGATAAAGGTAATCAACTTTTTGATGGCGGAAGAATTGCTTGTACTTCTAAATGTAGATTAAATACCAGCAAATGTAATCCTAAAGTAGTTCAAGAAGCTCCTGTTCCTAAAATAGGTCCAACTTGTGGTAATAACCAACTTGATCCGGGTGAAGAATGCGACAGCCCACCGGATAACTCCGGTTTTTTTAACAATAGTTGTGTTGGCCTAGGTTACAATGGTGGACGAATCGGCTGTTCTGCTTGTAAACTTAATACCGCCCAATGCGGCCCTAAGTTTATTTGCGAACCATATAAGTGGTATTGCGCTGATGGCAAAATCGGCCAGCCCTTAAGAGAGCAATGCGACTCGTCAGGAACAGTTCTTGATACGCCGATAGCTTGTCCTGATGGTTATCTGTGTGATTTTAGTGACACAGAAGACAACTATGGCCGCAAATACGGTCTTTGTTCGGTCAAAAAACCAGCACCTGAAGGAAATGTTACTTGCTCCGAAGGATGGATTTGTCAGTCTCCTTATGCTAAAATATATCAATATAAAAACTGCACATTAGGTAGCGATTCTGTTTACTGCGCAAATGGCTGCTTGAATGGGGAATGTAAAAGCCAATGCGGCAATAATATTATCGAAGTGGGAGAAGAATGTGATGGGACAAATTTTGCTGGAAAAAAATGCAGTGATTTCATTTATGCCGGTACAGGCAAGCCTTACCAGAACTCTAACTTTATTGGTAGAAATTTAACTTGCGACCCCAAGCTTTGTACTATTGATGATACTCGCTGTTTAAAGCCAAGCTGTGAACAAATTTATGGGTCCGGTTACATCTGCTATCATACGGTTAATGATGTGCCCGAATCTGCTAAAGGTTCAGCTCATGAAATTGGTTGTGATTTGGTTGGAAAAGAAAACTGGTATCCTGATACTGATTTGAAGGTAGTACAGGGAGACATGTGTGCACCAAGTGTTTCTTAAGTAATCTTTTATTTTTCTTTTTTAATTCTTAATTTATTTTAATTATATTTTTTTAATTTTCTATTCTTTTTTAAGATTTATTTTTCTAATCGCCTCTTTAACTCCCACAACCCTCTATTTTATCTCTATAAACTTAATCTTTAAGCCACGCAAATATTTATAAACCTAAAACAATTCATTTTATTAAAGTATGTACTTTAAAAAAAAGAGAGAAATAGTAGTAGTAATAGTGTTAACTTTAATCATTCTAGGCAGTTTTTTCTTGATTATAAAATCTGGCAATTTTAATGGGCTTACTGGGGCAGGTGTAATTAGGATTCAAACAGCTGTTAGCGCATGTGGTACTTTGTCTACAACAGGGGACACTTATATTTTAACGCAAAACATAAGCACGGGAGTAGGGGGCGAAAATTGTATCGTGATTGGAGCAAATAGCATTACTTTAAATTGCGCTGGTTATAAAATTACTCATGCGGGATCGGCTGCTGATCCCGGGGCAGGAATATTAAGCTCTGTATATAGTGGCACTACCATCCAAAATTGCATTATTTCGGGCGGACCCAATCCCGGATCGGCAATAGTGTTTGTTAATTCTGATGGTGGTCTTATTTACAACAATACGCTGATCAATTCCGGAGCAGATTCAGCAGGAATCGTGCTTTCTCATTCCGATAGTAATTTTGTTTACCAGAACAATATTTCCGTAAGCGGCACGGGTTCGGATGCTTTGATTATTAATGGGACTTCAACCGGAAACAGCATCATTAATCTTAATGCTACTGCGACCGGATTTGCCATTAATGACAGCAGCGGATTAAGTAATACCATCAGTTTTGACAATGAATTTGGGCAGCTTAACGTGACTTCGACAAATTTAACCATACCAACGACTAATTTAGCAATAGATCTAAATGTTTTCTTAAGCCAAAATTTAACTGGGTTAATTGACAATCTCGATGTTAAACAACTTAACGCCAGCGCCACTATTAAATTAAAAGGATTAAGTTATCCGACCACCCCGCAAGTGTATAAAGATAAAGTAAGATGTGATTATTCAGGAGGGCCGTGCGCCGTCACTTCATACCTTACTGCAACTGGAATCTTAACTGCAACCGTAACTTCTTTTAGTAATTATTCTACTTTAGAAGCAGATGCCCCTACAGTTAGCAATCTTCGTCCAAATAATGGATCTAATTACAGCAACCAGAATGATATTTATTTTAATGTTTCAGTTACAGATAGCACCGCAGTAAGCACAGTTTTATTTATGTTTAATAGCAATACGACTAAATTCAATAAAACTACGGTATATCTTGCTACTCTCGGCCTTTGGAATACGAGCATAAATATGTCGACCTTAGAAGAAAAGGTTCATGACGTTTTTGTCTTTGCAAATGATACCCTCAACAATGTTATTCAAACCAATAAAACTACCATTTTTGTTGATCGGACTAATCCAACAATTAATTCTTATAATGGCACCACTTTCAGCACCCGTGATACTTCTTTTTCCATTTTTTTTAATTTTACTGATAATGTTTTTAGTACCACCAGCTGTTCGTTATATGTTGACAACAATTTAGAAGCGACTAATACTTCTACTTTTAACGACACTTATGCCCAATTAAATGTTGGCATAGCTAAAAGTGAAGGCCCACATAATGTTTCCGTAAACTGTACTGATGGTTCAAATAATAAAGGCAACCTTACCCTTACCGTTTCTGTTGATTTAACCGGACCAGAAGCAATCTTTATCGGTCCTGCCAACCTTAGTAATTTTTCAACAACAGGTTTAGTTGATTTTAATGCAACGATTACCGATGCTTTATCTACTGTTGAACATGTTATCTTCCAATTTAATAATGCCACCGACTCTGCTGGCGTTGGCATAGGTTATTTCTTCAATCGCACTGCTACCAATTACAGCGGAACATGGAATGTTACTTTAAATCTCTCTCTTTTAACGGAAGGTTCGCGTAACATCAGAATTTTCGCTAATGATAGTGTTAGAAATATAGATAATGGCACAGAAATCACCATTATTATCGACCGCACTGCTCCAAACATCACTTTTTTACTGCCCACCAACGGCAGTGTACAGGTTGCTAATTTTAGCACTGGTTTTATTGAACTAAAAGCCAAAGTTATAGACTCTCTTACAATTCCTAATAGGGTGATCTTTGGATTTAGAAACAGCACTGGTGAGCTTAACTATACTGCCGGGCTTCTAACGGTAACAGATCCTGTTTACACTTACAACATCACTCTGTTTGACCTTTCTGTATTAGGTGAAGGCGAATATACTGTTTCTGTTTATGCCAATGACACGGTAAATAATCTTAATAATACTGCCAGCACGACTATTAACATTGATTGGACTGCGCCATCTTTTACTGGCTTAAGTAATATTTCTACTGATTTCTATAAGGGTAGTACAATTATTTTTAATATTACTATTAACGATACGCGAGGCGTAAATTCATATATTTTTAGTTCAACCAACAATGCTGCCAATGGTTGGTCAAATGACACCGCGGTTACGGTTGGGGTTAGTGGCTCCAATGATAAGGTACATTCTACGACGATTAATCTTTCCAGAACAATTGTTCCTGTTGCCGGACAGCAGGTCTGCTGGTATTTCTGGGCTGATGACTTTTTAGGCAATGCCGGCAATTCCAGCGTGAGATGTTTTACCGTATTAGAGTCTGGAAC
>CAZKNU010000041.1:0-6131 GCA_964554235.1 uncultured Methanosarcinales archaeon
TCCAGTTAGTTTGGTTGCCAGTTGTGTTGGTAACGGTAAAGTTTGACTCTAAGCCCTTAGTAGCCATCAAATACCATAAAAAGGAGACATTGGTTACGTTATCAGCATTTGTGTATACACTTAAGTTGGAATAGTTACCAGTTACATTTACATTCGGACCAGGAGATCTGCCCTCAAACATCTCTGGAGAAAAGAGAGTTATATCCGCCCTACTATTTAAAATAATTAAGCCTCCTGCACAAACCATAACTGCAAAAACCAATACTAAAATTAGCCCAACAATAAATGTTTTCATTTCCCCCATAACTCAACCTCTTTTTTAAGTTTAATTAAACCTTTAATTTAAATAACACGCCTATTAACACATCTATCAATTAAATTATACTTAATTGGAACTATCTTCTAGAATATAATCTAATACATTTATAAACATTTATTTTCATTTTAAAATGGTAACGGGGTTAATTGCGGGCGGAGCACAAACACTTTTATATACTAAAAATTTACTTCTAACTAAAATGAAAAGATTTACTTTAACCAATTTTCCTCTGGAAAACAAAGCCGTTTTCTTAAGAGTTGACTATAATGTCCCCTTAGAGAAAGGGAAAGTTGTCAACGATAATAAGATAAAATTATCTTTGCCGACGATTAAATTTCTTCTCCAGAAAAATTGCAAAATTGTATTAGCAACGCATCTGGGAAACCCGGCCGGAAAAGTAGACGCTAAACTTAAAGTGAATTCTCTGGCGGAAAAGCTGCAGGAATTATTGTCAAAAGAAAAAAAAGTTTTAAAAGAAAAAGGTTTGAAAACAAATGTCTCAGTAGTTAAATTAAACAATTGTTTTGGAAAAGAAATCCAAGCAAAAATAGCAGAAAGCAAACCAAGAACGATTTTTCTGCTAGAAAACCTGCGCTTTTACCGGGAAGAAGAAGCAAATGATACTTTCTTTGCCCATTCCTTAGCCCAGCTTGCCGACGTATATGTAAATGATGCTTTCGCGGTCTCTCACCGGAAACATGCTTCTGTAGACGCTATTACCAAATATTTACCTTCCTTGCCAGGTATATTATTGGAAACCGAAATACAACAATTAAACTTAGCGTTACAGCCCAAAAAACCAGCCATCTGGATTATGGGCGGCGCAAAACTAAATAAAATTGATCTGATTAAACAAGCCTTGAAGAAAGCGGATTACCTTTTAATCGGGGGGGCTTTGGCTTTCTCCTTCTTACGAGCTAAAGGAATCAAAGTGGGCCTGTCCAAGGTTGATCCGGAATCAATTAAAATAGCGGCAAAAATAATCAAATCCAGAGCGGCAAAAAAAATAATCCTGCCTCTTGATTTTGTAGCCGCAGCTGATTTTTCTCCCAAAGCAAAAACCGAAATAGTGAAATACCATCGCCTTCAAGATCAGCAGATTGCCCTGGATTTAGGGCCAGAAACGATTAATTTATTCAAACAATACTTGCGAAAAGCACATACTATTGTCTGGAATGGCCCTTTGGGTTATTTTGAGTGGGCTCCTTTTGCTCATTCGACTAAAGAAATCGGCCGCTTTTTAGGCAAACTAACCGCAACGGCTATCTGTGGAGGCGGCGAAACCGTAGAAGCAGTCAGGAAGTTTCATCTGGAACATTATTTTACTCACGTATCTACCGGAGGAGGAGCAGCTTTACTGTTCTTGTCCGGCCAGGAATTGCCGGGGATAGCTGCTTTGGAAAAGAATTATCAGAAGTTTAAAGGAAAATTTAAAGATAAGTAATCAAAAGATTGAGAAAAGCCAGATCAAAACCCAACAACCACTTTTCTATGCAGCTCGGTCTCAACTTGGCTTTGAAAAACATTTAATTCATTAGCTCTTTGTTCTTTAAGTTGATTTATCTTTTCTTCCACTAACCGGATTTCAGCAGCAAGAGTATCGATTTGCCTGGAGAAATGTTCTAACCGATATTCCAAATCTTCTACTTTGGAAAGAATCGTGGTGTTGGTGTGCGACCAGCCAATTAATTGTAATTCTTTGGTTAATTGAAGCTGGTTTTGCTGTAATTTGTTTAAGTAATCTCCTTCCACCTTATCCAGAAATTCTAATAAAAGATTAGTTTCTTTCGAACTTAAGGAAAACCGCTCCTCATTTAAAACTGCCCTAAGCTGCTTTAAAATTGGCTTGATGGACAAATCTTGATCATTAATGAAAGCACTAACTGGGTCATTTAGGTAGACATCGATTAATTGGCTGCTAGTTAAGTGATTGTCAATAGGAGAATTGTTAGAAGAATTAATTTGGCTATTTACAGGATTAATACCTACGGAAACTAATTCTTTTTCAAAATCTTTGTAGCGTCTTAATAACGGCTTTAATTTGGAAAAGAAAATGAAAATAAAATCTTTGTTTTCTTCTATTTGCTTTAAGATTTCAGTCCTTTTTTGCTTAAGGCTGCTTAAAGAAACATATCCGGGTTCTTGCTTTAATTCAGCAATTTGCATCTCCTGCTCTTGTTTCTTGCTATCCGCTATTACTTGTCGCTCTTGCTTGCTTCTTAATTCTCTTTCCAGCTGTTCAATTTGGGTTGTGCAATTTTTTAATAAAGTTATTTTCTGAGCTAAGAGTTTAACTGCCCCGTAACTACAGGAAGCTACTTTCTGCTCAAAAGCAGTTTTAGTTTTCTCCAGCTCGGTTAATTCTTTTAGTAAAGGATTGATAGGTAAATTATTAGGCTCGCTAGAATTTTCAGTTAAATTATCATCCGAACCTTTTTTATTGCGTTTATTTTCTTTATTTTTATGGTTAATCTTATTATTAGTATTGCTATTATTTATATTATCGACATCATCTTCATTAAAAATAAGATTAAAACTATTGGTGAAATCGCTTCCGGCTGCTTTCTGTAATAAAAGTTTTATTTTTGGTTCCAAGCTGGAATTTAAACTAAGAACATTCTCTAAAGCGATATTTTCCGGGAAGGCTAATAATTCTAGGAACTTTCTGGTTTCCTGAAATAAGCTTTTAATTTCTTTTAGGTCATAATCAATCCAATCGGCGCCAAAAGGTTTCATTTTGCTTTCCCAGTCATCAAGCTGGGATTCCAATATCCAGCGCTTGTCTTTAAGAATATTAATATAATCAACTGCTTCGCTGTTTAATCCGGAATTAAGAATTACTTCTTGAGTACGCGCACTTAGCCATCCTTCTAAATCCTTTAAATGAACATTTTCAATTTCTTCGATTTTTCTTTCTGCATCTCTTTTTAAGAACCTTAAAAAATTAAATGACCACGGCACTTTTTACACCCCTTAAACTCTCTTTTAATCAAGAAGGGGAGAAGCTGGGGCTTTTTAATAATTTCTGTATAGGAAAAGTATATTGCGGGGTTAGTTGGTTAATATCCGTATTCAATTTTTAGGATTTGGCTTTTTGCTTTTTATGAAGCTCGACATGGTCTAGTCCGCAGCAATAACCAATATTTGCAACCCACCCAGAATCTGCATACATTTTCTTAATCTTTGTTTCGACGGAAGATTCCATTTCCTTTGGTAGAAACAAGGGATCAAGATAGTGAAATGTGGGTATTCTAACATCATAAATCGAATAATGGTTTGAATTAGGATCTATGTGGCGCTTTTGTGCTTGTTTAAGTGCGTCATCTAATCTTTCCTTTATTTGTTTTGCCAATTCATCGGAACTTTTTACAAGAGAAATCTCAATATGTATGCCGTCGCTACAACCTGCTGTCTGACTACATTTAGCATATTCCCAACCCGCGGCCCTATAATCTGTTTCTATCTTCCCTAGGACTTGATTAAGCATCCCTTCTGTTGAAATATTGGTTCCCGTCTGGTTCAAAAGTATAACTATTTCAGTACAGACCAATTGCTGCTTGCCAATATTTTTATAACGCCCATATTCATTTTCTATTTTTCTGTCTATACACTCTTCTATCCTAGCTGCATATTCAGCAATACGTGACTGCACTTTTGATTCCAAATCTTTAAATTTTATTGCCATTTTTATTCCCCCGTGTTTGTTTACTTATTTAATTCAAACATCAAACTCTTTAAACACACTTAGAAACAGGACCAAACTAAAACTCCCCGTTTATCTCAAAACCAACCTATTTAAGCATTATACCCCTATTCGCAGCAGCGTATCAAATTGGCTATTAAGTTTAATGATTGCGATGCCGTTGTCTCATTAGACAAATCTACTTGTTCAGTACCGATATAAGGCACAACATAGCATTCGGTTTTGCTATCTCCTTTAAATTTTTTAATTTTATTTCGGTGATTTTCCCCGCTGGCTGAATCAGTATCGACTTTGTTAAATACTACGTATCGGTTTGGTATGCCTAATCTATCTTCAAGTTCTTTTCTCAGTCGATGTGTTTCTCTTATAACTGCATCCTCTGGACTAGAAATTAATATCGGCTCTAAATAATTGGGGTTCTTAAAAATTTTTTTTACTCCTTCCAACATTCTTTTGTTGCTATTTATAACTGCACCGTTTTGTTCATAAATAATCGCTTTAACTTCTCTGGCCAACTCTCGGTCTAGTAAATTAGAACAAAACATTAAGTTAAAGATAGGTTTATAAGTTTTAACATTTTCTAAACCATCTATCCAACCATCAATATTTTCAATCATATCTAAAGTTCCTGCAGAAGGCTCATTATCAATAACAAATCGGTCATAAGCACCAAATGTTTTCCATAACGTATGGGCAAGCGTAAAGAATTCGGCCATCCTCCCTAGATTAGAATAAAAACCTAATTCTTTTCCTAATTCGGCTAACCACATAATTCGATGTGTGTCTTTAAATTGGCTTCTTTTCTCCAAAGGGTTTAGAAGCAAAAGGTCTAAGCTTGTTCCAGCATAAACTTGGGTGATTGAATTTACTGCATCAGAAAATTTTTCAGAACTGCCATAAATGCGTTCAGTAATCCCAAATACGTCAGGCATAGAATGAGCCGGGTCAGCATCAATTACTAGTACTTTTTCTCCCTGCTGCACCAAATAATTAGCAACTGCTGCTGAAAGAGTTGATTTACCTACTCCCCCTTTCCCAGTAATAAAGATTACTTTTTTCCGAAAAAGCTTTTCGAGTTCCATTTTTTTTACTTTCCAATAATTAATGAATCTAAATATTCAACCTTTGCACCATTAAAAATATCACTATCAGCAAATTCAGATGATTTTAATTGGATTATTCTACCGGTTTTACTGTGATAAATTGGTCTTGCGCTTAAAGGCATTAGGCGGTTTTTCAAGTCAGAATTCTCTTCAGATACCGAAGTCCATTCAATTGTTCCTTTAAAATGGTATATTAAACCATTTCTAACCAGCGGTTCAAGGACTATTTCTCCATAATTTACAGCTTCGTAATCTTTGTGTTTTAATCCTGCCTCAAGCCAGCCTTTCCATTTTTCAAAATCCCCTGAAACGCTATCAAATTCAGGTAAAAGTTCAAGTCCTGCACTCTCACATCCTCCAAATTTAAAATTGCTCCTGCTTATTTTATAAAGAAAAGCATATTGCTGCTTTACTAAATCGTTAAATGCTTCGTCCATGAGTTTTACTTCCTAAGTTTTCCTTTCTTTTCCTTTGGAATTAAAGCAGTTCCGTCAACAAATATATATTCACTATTACCATCATTTAGAGTAAACTGATATTGAAAACCGACTACCGCCTCCGTGTTTTTAGGAATGTACTTTGCAATTATCGTTTTCGGAAACTTGAAATCATCACCATCATCGAAATCGGTTTTGGCAGTAACTCCCTGAAGATGATAAGCTTTTAGACGTTTATCTACACTCTGGCAGTATTCTGTTGCACTAATGCTAAGTATTTTTTCCAAAGGAAATCTTTTTCGTTTTTTAGACATTTTAGTAATCCTCTTCGCCATCTCTACTTTAGAAGAGTTACAATATCTTTAATTTAAACCTTCTGTGTAAACTGTATACCTTAAATTAAAAGTGTAAACTTTTAGAAATATTTATAAAGGAAGAACCTTTCGGAAACTTATGGAAAGGCAATTAGTAAAACACGGCGCATCTACCTTAATGGTAAGCCTGCCTAAGAAATGGTTAGACCGGCAGAAATTACATAAAGGAGATAAAGTAAATATAACTCCCCTGCC
>CAZKNU010000041.1:6231-11012 GCA_964554235.1 uncultured Methanosarcinales archaeon
AAATAAAGTAATCAACATCATTAAAACTGAATTTATTTTGGTGCGGGAATATCTGGAGAAAGGGATAAAAGGAAAAGATTCAGAAATTAGGACCATTAGGGATGACTGCTGGAAATTTAGAAATATTATCTATGCCCACTTAAAAGAAACTTTATTGGCTTCTGCTTATGACCAATATTTTCTTGTACATCTCTTTGAATATAATGCCAGTTTTGTTTATTGGATTTACCGTTCTTTTGATAAAAGCAGTCTTGACCAAGTAAGCCCGGATTTTCTTAAATTATATGATTTAGTTGCAAATTATTTTAATGAATCCATCTCTAAAATGAAAAAGAAAGAAAAAGATTATTATGTAGATTACATAATGGCGGGCAGAGACAAACTGCTAAAAGAATGCGAGAAATATACTTTAAAGAAAACAAAAGACCGATTTCTGGCAATTTATTTAAGCATGCTCGTTCAAAACATCCATAACCCTAAAAGTTTAATTGTTTAAAAGAGAAAATGGTGAAAGATACAAAAATAATTAAAGCATAAAAATATTAACCTATTTCCCCGCCACAATCTCCACCACATCTAAGTTTTTTAATAAATATTCTTTTCCCACCGTTCTTTTGGTGCGGACATCTTTGGCGCAGATAAAGTTTTTACCAAAATCAGTATGCAGCTTGTAAGCAAAATCCAAAGCTGTGCTTTTGGGCGGCATTAAAAAACAATCAGGCAAGACTCTGCCTTCTTTATCTTCTAATTTAGCTACTCCGCCCGGGAAGATAGCAATATAATGCAATAAATTAAATACCGCTTGGTCTAAAACTTCCTGAACCCCGGTGGAAGTAAATTTATCTAAAACATTTGTTTGAATAAATTCCAAAGCTTTCTTTTGCCGTTCAGTTAATTTTTCCTCATTGGTTAAAGCAAAATTCTTTTCACCGGGCACATATTTAATTAACCCAGCTTTGCCTGCTTCCCTTAAAGCTAATTCCGATTCGGCAGAACAACCAATAAATAAATAACCTGAGAACTGTTTTTTTAAGTGGGTAAAATTAGTTTCTGCGCCCGGAACATCGATTTTGTTGCAGGCAATAATCATAGGTTTAGTTTTTTCTCTTAAAGCAGTTGCCAAGCTGTAAAGATCTTTTTCTGTCCACAGACTGGGCTTGTCTTTATCTAAGTTTAAATGGACGATTGCTTCTTCAACCATTTTATCAGTAACTTTTAATCCAGACAGTTGTTTGCCTAAAGCCACATACACATCTAATTTTTCCTGCATAATGGTTCGGGCAAATTTTTCCCAACCTTTCCTGATTATACCTAAATACCACATATCTAATTCCACTTCCAGGAATTTAACATCTTCAGCCGGATCATAACTGCCAGCTTCCACCACTTCGCCTTTTTCATTAGTTGAACCGGAAACATCAATGACATGAACTAAAACATCAGCCTGCCTTAAATCGTCCAAGAACTGGTTGCCCATACCTAATCCTTGATGTGCACCTGGAACTAAACCCGCTACATCCATCATTTGTACGGGTACAAACCGAGAATTGTTTATTACATATCCATTGCGGGGATTAGAAATTTTCCCAAAATCACGGGCTGGATCGTTAACTTTTACATAGCCTACTCCGGAATTAGGTTTGATGGTAACAAAAGGATAATTAGCAATTTCTACTTCAGCTAAAGTTGCCGCCTTAAAAAAGGTGCTTTTTCCAACATTAGGTTTTCCAACGATTCCAATAAGCATTTTTAGGTTTCAAAATTCATTAGATATATAAACATTTACCCTGGCAAAAGGGACTTATGACTTTTGCCTTTGGACATCTTACCGGAGTCTGGCTGTTTGGGAAAATAACTGAATTCCTCAGCCGCAAAAAGATTCCTTCTGTAGCTTGGCTATTCCTGTTGCTGGGGGGAATCATACCGGATATAGATTTCTTATTAGACTGGACCTTTACAACGGAAGCCCATCGGACGATGACCCATAGTTTAATCTTTTTAATGATCTCCTGCTTCGTTGTTTGTGTGGTCTTGTTCTTGCTGAATAAACCTAAAGAAGCTAAATTGTTTTCATTAATGTTGGGTTCAGGAATAATTATCCATATTATGTTAGACATGCTATTCTCCCAAGGGGTGCCTTTATTTTGGCCTAATTTGTTACATTTTTCCTTTCAGGGACTTAGTTACTTTGACCCAGCCACCCCTTCTTGTTTAAATGGTTCTTATGCAACAGTAAGAAACTCTTTAAGATTAGCCGTCGTGGATATGGCTTTAGGAACGGCTTGGGTATTTTATTTTACCCTTAGAAAAAGAATTAAGTTTTGAATGACTTTTCAAACCAAAGTTAAAAGTAGGGGCGGACATTATTTTTCAAGTTCTTCTTTTAATCGTTTAATAATGTTCTTGAATTCCAATTCATTTCGTTCTAAGTAATCTTTCTTAATGGTTAATCCCCTATAATTTATTTCATTTCGGACCTTGCGTAATTCATCAATTTTTTGAATTTCAAAGTCAAAATCATTAATATTCTTTTTAAGATAAGCAATGAGACAAAGATGGTTTGTACAATTATACCCTTTTTTGTAAAGGTGAGCAAAAATAAGTTCTTTAATAATGTCGTAATAAGCTTCTACTTTTAAGACAATAAATTCGCCAGTTACTTTCTCGTTCCAGAATTTCAGCCGAAGATTAGCCATCGCTAGCATTTGGTTGGAACGTTCTTCATCGGGAATAGTCGGGGTAATAATTCCCTCGTCAACACATTCTTTCCAGCTTATTTCGTTTGCCATCATTAGCCCCCAGTAATTTTAATGTGCTCAAAAATTGTAAATTTTTGGCATACAAAATTCTATTGAATTTTGGTAAAACCGTATAAAACAAGGCCATTAAAGATATTGTTTTTTAATTCTTTTGAAAGATTGTTAATGTTCTGTTCAAAAAGTAGATTTACTTTGTAACCTACTTTTTTCTCGTATTTTGTTAAATCTAAAGCAACTTCTTCTGCTTCCACAAAAATATCAATATCGCTCTTTTCGGTAAAAGTGGCTTTTGCTCCGCTGCCAAAAAGGATGATAGAAGAAGGCAAGGTTTCTTTTTGGATATAATCAATCAGCCCGGACTCGGTTACTTTAAAGACAAGCCAATTCCTCTTATAGAATTTGTACTTTTGGCTTTCTGTATTCGCAAAATAAGTGGGATAAAGAGTTGCTTCTTTTTTTTTGATAAAACCCAGCTGTCCAAGGTCAGCAATATATTTTATTACAGTAGCATGACTTAACTTCAAATGGCGAGCAATACCCCTAATGGAGAAGTCTTTTGTAGGGAATTCTATGAAGAGTTCCAGTATTTTGTAAAGGTTATTTTTGAATAATTCATCCATTTTGACCACTTGGTTGATTATTTGACCAGATGGTTAGAAAAATGACCAATAGTATATTAATCTTTCGGTTTTATGCAGATTTTTTACTAAGTTTTTTTATACTAAACATTTATATACATAAATTTCTTCACTAACCTTGTGCCAGCAAAAAAAATTCCTGCAGACCGGTTGATCCAAATCGTCAGTCCGATGAGAATTAAGTACAAAGATGTCTTCAGCATAAAGGCATTCTATGAAGCTTTGCATGAATGGCTGTTAGAATATGAATGGAAAGATTTGGAAGAAGAATCTGATAAATACGAACGATTTTATGGAGAAAGAGTTAGACAAGACCGTTCTAAGGAAATTTGGATTAGGTGGCGTACCTGCAAAAAAGCTCCGGATGCAGACTATTTAACTTATTATTTAGATTTTGATTTCCACAGCCCGGCAATCATAACTACTGAAATAATTAAAGACGGCAAAAAATTAAAGACTAATAAAGGTGAACTTGAACTTACTTTAAGAGCTTTCATCGAAGAGAATTACAAAGAAACTATGGAAGGCCATCCTTTTCTAAAACATTTTAAAGACCTGTTTGCAAAAAGAATATACCACCAAACTATTGAAGACCGGAAGAGAGAATTATACCGGGAAGTTTATGCCTTGCAGACCTTTATCAAGCAGTGGTTTAAGTTGAAGCGATACCTGCCTTATGAAGAAATGAAAACGCTGTTTGCCAGTGAAGCCTTTCCTTCGCATCTGAAAGAGAAATAGCTATTATGAGGGAGTCGCATTTAGAACAGGTGGAAAGATGGGCAAATTTTGTTAGAACCAATCCGGAATGGAGGAAACCCCATACGGAATTTATTAATGCTATTTTTAACAACCACGAAAAGATTATTAAAACACTGCTTAAAACTGAGCAGGGAAAAGAGAAAATAATCAAACTGTACGGGATTAAAAACACCAAGGGATATGATTGGTTAAATCGATAAAAAGAATATTGACCACAAAATTAAAAAAAATTAAAAAAAAGAAAAAATATTTTTCTCTTATTCTACATCTAAGAAGAAATAGTATGTCTGACCTACACTAGCAGTAGTATTCGTAGGCACTATTAATTCGTAATCAACAACGGTTGTGTTTCTAAAATCCCTTTCGTCTGCATCAACAGCTACGCCAAAAGCAAAATCAAATTCTTGCGCTGGTGCTGCTGAATCAGTAAATAAACCACTTTTGTATAGGGTACTGCTTGGAGCTCCTGCGCCAGTATACGCTAGTAAATTCACGATGGGCACAGAAGTTACTGTTGCAATAGTAGCAGTACCGGTAAATGAGGTGGTAGCTGAATCCTTATCTGTCGCTGTAAATCCCCAGGCGCTGTCAACATTTGCTACTGCTGCAGCAAGAAGGTTGCTAA
>CAZKNU010000042.1:0-10897 GCA_964554235.1 uncultured Methanosarcinales archaeon
CAAATTTATCCATTAAATAATCTTCATCTTTTTCATCAATCCAGGCCTCTAAAAACAAGGCCGTTTTAAAAGAATCAAGAAATTCTTCATACTCCAAATCGTAAACGCTGGGTTCTTCTTCCAGCAAAGAATGGCAGCGTTTAGTTAACTCTTCTTGGATAAATTCCTGCTCCTTGTTTTTAACTCTAAGTAAAGGCCGCAGCTCTAAAGTGTGGCAAACCATCAGTAACAGAGAGAAGACCTCATTTTTCCCATCAATTTTTGCACTAAAACTTTGCAGGCAATCCAGCAAATGTTTTGCCGTCAAGGGATCCAAATAAAGTTCCGAAATTCTCTTTCCTAAAAAAGTAGGATTTAATCTCTTTTCGGCATCTTTCTTAAGATCTTTTTTTCCCAGGCCCTTTTTTTCCAGGCTGCTAGCAATAACAAAATCCGTTTCTTTTTTTCCGTCTTTTGCTCCGCCACTAATTTTAACAAACCCCCATTCCTGCAGCAGAGATAACATTTTTTCCGTAATCAATCCTAATTTCTGCAGGTCCTGAAATTGCTGCGCCCAGAAAGTATGGGCAAAGAACTCTTTCATGGTGGTTTCATCATAAATAATCCCAGAAGAAATTAATGACAGCAAATAAGTGCGCAATACCGGTTCAACGGCCAGTTTGGAATAGATATCTTCCGGTTCCCCACAGACATATTTTTCATAAATTTCTTCTTTTTCTGCTTCATCTTTAGCTAAACAGATTGCTTCTCCAAAAGATTCATATTCGGGTCTTCCTGCCCGCCCAGCCATCTGCAGATATTCTAGTACTGGAATCCAATCCATGCCTCTCTGTCCGGAATAACGCTTTAAAGATTTAATAATGACCCGAAAAACCGGCAGAGACAACCCAGCAGCTAAAGTTGGGGTGGCACAAATAATTTTAATCTTGCCTTTCTTGAATTCTTCTTCAATCAAATCTTTTTGTTTCTGCAGTAAACCGGCATGATGAAAAGCAATTCCTTTCCGAATGAAGTGAGACAATTTCCGGCACTGTTTTGTCGGCGTAGATGCCGCTTTAAGAATTTCTTTTTCTAATTCCGGAAGATTCCCATTAGTTAGTTTAGCAAGATCTTCTGCCGTCTTCTCTGCAGAAGCCCGGCTGGGCGCAAAAATAATAGCTTGTTTGTTTTTTTCAATAGTTTCTAAAGCTAGCTTGTAAATGGGCTCCATTAAGGTTTTGGTGCGGGGGTGATTTATTAAATTATTGGAAATATTTCTGCCTATTAAGAAGACGGCTTTATAGAATGATTTATGCTTTTGTGGACGATACAATAGTATTTTTCAGGGAATACTGTCTTTGACGACTTGGCTGCGCCACCCAATATCCCGCAGAAGAAACCTTATTTTTTGGCTCAAATATTTTCCCATTCTCAATAAAGACTTTAGTATTTCCTGAAATAAAAGTAACCCCTTTTTTATTTTCAATAACCCCAAACTTTACTGCTTCATCTGGAGTAAAGCGATAAATATTTCTTCCGCCTGACTGCATGCCAGTCATTACATAATCATCACCCCAACCGATAAAATCATCTACTAAAGTTTTTCTATCTGCAAACCCCGCAATTAAATTAAACTCTTTAATTATTTCATTAAGAATGATATCATCTTCTTTGGGCCCGTTATAATAAAGCAAACCATCTGAACCGGTTAATAAAGTGTGCAGGATGAGTTCCGCGTAATAATTCGTATTAAAAATTGGCACACAGCACTGACCACTCCAGTTAAACTGTTTAAAGGCTACCCAAGGAGTTATGGGGATTTCAGAAGATAAAGCTAGAAGCCTGATTTTATTTGTTTCATATCTAAAGGCATTAAAGGGCGTATGCAAGTAATCATTGTTTCCGTCAAGTTTAACCTTTTTAAAATCTGGGCCCATTATGCCAAAAATATATGGCGATTGATGTGTTCCCACATATGAACCAGATAGTCCACTAAAGCAATATTCATAGCCCTTAGTCCCGCCATTTGCATTTGGAAAGCAATAATTAGGATCAAAATACATGGAAAAAAATTGTGAGTATTTTACATTAGGGAATATCACAGAAATGGGTTCATAAAATGCCTCATCAAGGTAATTATCAACCTTTTGCTTGGCATGATGTAAACTCCAGCGTTTTTCGCATTCGCCAGATAAGAGAAGTATATCGGTCATCCAGTCACAACCATTATTATCAAGAATGTTCTTCTCTTGATCAAAAAATGGCTGATTAAGAAAGGGCTGGTGTTCAGCTTGAAATCTTGGATCCTGCTGCAACGCTTTAAAATAGGCGTATCGGGCATCTTCCGTTTTAGTCCATCCCATCTTTGAAACTTTGTTAGGAGCAGGTTGTATTTGGTTATAAGGATTACAAGGAATGTCAGCATCACGCGATTTTATATAATAACAATCAGCAATCTGCCGAAGCTTGCTGGTGCTTTGATAATTTGCTTCATAATCCTGAACAACCCAGTCAACTTTCCCTCCAATTGATTTATATTCAGCAAAGAACTCTGTGATATCGCTCTTTATATCTTTTACAGCATTATCCCAAAAGATTCCTGCATAAGGCTGGAAATTTCCGGAAGCATCAGTAAACCCAACCACCTTACCATTTGGATCAAGCACAACATCATCCGGGTGAACTGGCAGCCTCCATTCGTCGATGGTCCAGATCTGGATGACCCGGCGGCCTTCTGGCTGCGTATCAGTCCAACTTTTTATTTTCTGAGGAAGCAAAGGATCAGCCAGGTTTTCACCTACTTTTATAAGCGGCACCATTACAACCAAATTCTTTAATGCACTATATTCTGACGGATCCCAGGTTGCTGGATACCCCGTATCATCATATGGGGACTCTGAATTCCACGACACAAATGCAGTTATATTAGTTCTAATTAAGCTGTCTATTTCAGAATTGTCAAAAGCATCTACACATCCTGGTTCAATTGGATAATCTATCAAGCCATCGTTATCGTTGTCTATTCCGTCTGAACATTGGGTAATCGGAACTTTCTTAGAAGCTATAGAAGCTAAACTGCTTTTAAAAGCCTTGCCCACAAATCCATCAGAAAAATATAATAATGAAGATAAAACAGCAAGTGCCACCAGAGCAATAATTACTACAACAAAAGTTTTGCCAAACAACTTTTTGGCCTTAATCTTTTTGTTCTTAACTTTTTTCATCTTAAATCTCTTTTTTGAATGACTAAAAGGTTTTCCTAAGTTTATATATTCTTTGGTTTTTTCTAAGTGTATACTGACGAGAGCATCGAATCATTAATTTTGAAAAATAGGCCGTGTCAAAATACAAAATCATAGTTCCACTGAAAAGCTACAAACAATTATGGAACGGGCCGAACTCTTTAAAGAAATTCACCACCTAATTACATAAACATTAAATTTAGCTGTAGTAGAATCCGTTTGCTGCTCTTCTTGAATTTCCTGCTCCTCTGGAGTTTCTAATTCTTCCTGCTCTTCCGTTTCTTGTAGTTCTTCTAAAACCAATTCGCTTTCTGAACTTGGTTTTATTTCTGGAATCGGCTCTTCTTCCATAATTCGGTCGCCTAAAATATCAACAACCCATTCTTTTTCTATCGTTTTAAAACCATCACTAACGGTTACTTTAACTTTCTTTTTTCCTAGACTGACAAAAGTCCTTTCAATAGTATTAGTATCGCGAATATCTTTTTCTCTTAAGCCAAAATCCCAATCGTAAGTTAACTGGTCTTTATTTTCATCAGTAACCGCAAGGTGGAAAATAACACTTTCTCCTACTTTTGCGGTAGTTTTTTCCAAAGGCAAATAATCTATGATCTCTGGCGCTTCATTTACATTTTTAACTGTAACCTTAATTGGATGCACCACTTTAAATTCGCCATCAAAAGCGGTAAAATCAAGTTGAATTACTTCTTCATTTTTATTTAACAACTTGTTAAGATTTTCGATTTTATTTACCAACCAACCAGTACAGCCAAAGTTAGCATTTTTAACGGCATCGAAACTAGGAGTCCAAGAGAATACTCCTTCTTCAAAAGTAGCTCCAGTCGGAAGATTCTCTAGCTGAATCATCAACAAATCATCATCCAAATCCGTAGCCGCAACTTTAAAAGTCAATTCCTGCCCTTCATTCACGACATAACGATCTTTTTTAATCGTCATTTTAGGTGCACGGTTCTTTTTGACAACATCGATTTCTACCGGAAGGGTAGTGGTCAGTTCTCCATCGGTAGCCGCAACATAAACAAGATGTTTTCCTTCATCAGCATAATTGGTTTCCCACTGGCCTTGACTACCAAAAGGTTCTGAAAAAGTTATTCTAACAATATCTCTGTCAGGATCAGTAGCTACTGGGCTTAAAAAGGCCGTTTCCAGCTCTGTAATAGTAACTTTATTTATTTTTTCCAAGAGTGGTTTTTGATTAATATTATACACTTGAATTGGAACCGCTTTAGCAACACATAATTCTTTACTGCAAGCAGTTATTCCTAAAGTGAAAGGCATTACATTTATGAATTTATTTTCTAACCGCAAAGCATTAAGAACATTACTAAATAATCCACCTTTTCTTTGAATGAAATCATAATCGGGTTTCCAAGAAACAGTTTTAGTTTTAGAATTAAATACTGCTGTTTCTGGAAGATTCTCAAAAGTAAGATTAACCTTAGTTCCATCTGGATCAATAGCATCTATAACCCAAGATAATTCTTCACCCTCTTTAACTTCTAGTAATTCAGGAACATTTAAAACTGGGGGGCGGTCAACATCATTTACCACTACTTTTACTTCTTCAACTGTTTCCAGCTCCCCATCAGCAGCAGAAACTTTAATCACATAAGTTCCGGCATCTTGAAAATTGGTCTGCCATTCTCCTAATTCATTAAATATGTTATCAAAAGAATAAGTTAAGATATCTCTATCCAAATCAATTTCCGGCAAATCTAAAACAATTTTTTCTCCTTCATTAACTTCGATTGGAGAGACAGAAAATTCCGGTTTACGATTAACGGGTTCTACTTCAATAAGCCATTCTTGACTTGTTCCGGCAGCCCCATCACTAACAAAAACTTTAAGGAAATGCTCTCCTGCAGTATTAAAATCTAAAGAATGGTGGCCTTGCTCTTCTTTATTAATGACCGTTCCGTCAAATTTCCAAATATACGCTAATGCCTCTGCATTTTCACTAGAGACATTAACAAAAAAATTCAAAGTTTGATTTTCTTTAACTTGAACTGTTTTTGTTTCAGAGAAAGAATTAACAATGGAAGGGGGTTGAAGAGTATTTAAAACTTCGATTTCTGCCTGTAAATCTATCCTGAATTTCCCGTCGCTAACTTTAAAATTAGCAATATAAACTCCGGCATCATCATAGTTTGTTTTCCACTGGCCTTGATTATCAAAAGGTTCATTAAATACATAAATTAAAGAATCCCCATCTGGATCTTGAACTAATTCTTTTAAATTTACCGTCTGTGCTTCCTGAATTACAAGTTTATTTTTTATAATTTCGGGCGGCCGGTTTTTCTTATCAACAATTAGATTAATTTTGTAATCTTTCTGGTTAAGGCCATCAGAAGCAGTAATTTCAATTAAATATTCTCCGGCATCGCCATAATTAGTCTGCCATTTCCCCTGCTCATCCAAAGGGGGAGAATAATAATAAACTACTTTATCTTTATCGGGATCAATAGCAGTAGCATTAATTTTAACAAAATCAGTTTCTTGTACCCGGAAAGTTTTAGTAACTGCTGAGGTGCCTTGTAGCAAAATAATCAGAACTAACAAGATTACGATTAACTTAGTTTTTGCAAAGGCCATTTTTACCAAAATTATTTTTTGTTTTCAAAGATTAAAAAAATAAAAAAAAGATAACCCCCTTTTAATTAACAGCCAATGAAACTTCTACAAATTCGGGAGGCATGTTAACATCTTCTACAAAGACTTTTATTTCTTTAGTTACGGTATCTTTGCCGTCACTAGCCGTAACTGTGATTAAATAATCGCCGTGGTCGGTGTATCCAGTTTCCCAAATTCCATCTTTACCTATGGGTTCAGAAATGGATAAAGTAACTTCATCTCCATCCAAGTCCACAATTTCCGGTTCGATGGTTACAGTTTCTCCTTCTTTAACCGCAAGATCTATCACATTATTTATTTCCGGCAATTGATTTACATTAACAATGGTAAGTTTAAAAGTTTTTTTGGTTTCTAATTCTCCGTCGCTAGCAAGAACTTCGATTTCATAATCTCCAGCGCTGGCATAATCTGCTACATAAACTCCGCCCTTTAAAGGTTCAGATAAAGTGACCGTAACTGGATCATTATTAGGATCTGTAACTACCGGTTCAAAAGTAACCGTGTCTCCTTCTTGTACTTGTAAATTCTTTACTTCACCGATAACTGGAGCAACATTAACCCGATTAACTACGACTCTTAATTTTTTCTCTGTGGTAAGAACACCATCAGTAGCAGTTAAAGTGACTAAATATTCCCCGGCATCGCCATAACTAGTTTTCCATTCTCCTTCTTTACTTAAAGGGCGGGAAAAAGAATAAGTGACTTTATCCTGATCCGGATCATCTACTTTAACCAATAATTTAACAAATTCATTTTCATTTACAGTAATAACTTGAATTTCGTCTTCGCTTTCTTCCTGGACCTTTTCGCTGCTCTCTTCTAAGTCAGCAATAATCACTTCATTATTTACTTCTTTATCTTGAACTTCTTCAGCATCAGCAATATCGGTAACTGCTGCTCCGGTAAGGGGGCCAGCTGCGTCTAAATTATCTTCAACCGTTTCAACCGCATTTAATTCGTCTTCAATCTGGGCAATTTCTGCCAATAAACTAGAATCCTCTTCTTTTATTGCATTCCCATAAGGCTTGCTTAAATTAACACAGCCAACGACTAAAATTAAAATTAAAAATAATAATACACAAATCACAACTTTTTTCATAATAAACACACCCCCGATTGTAAATAATAACTTTATTGTATACATTTCAGAATGGCAACTATTTAAAGATTTAGACACAGAATAATATACAGAATAAACTATTCTTTGTTAAATATAGTGTTGGACAAAAATAATTGAACAATAATTAACTGATACTATACCTAAAGGACATAATACCTAATTACAATAAAAAATAGAATATGAACTCAATCTAGGAATCCCTAACCTCGACGCTGAGACAGAGTCTCAGGTACATCACCCTCCGAAGAGAGCGCCGGTGTAAGATTTATCCTTCGAGTTCAGAGCTAAAGAGAATAATTTATTATTTAAAGATTTATAATTGCTGAATGGAAGTAAAAAAAGGCTTAAAGTGCTCTAAAAGAGGCAATCTAAAGAATCATTCCAAAAATTTATAAAAGTAGAAAAATCTTTCATTGCATGGAAAAAATTCAAGCAGTAATATTCGATTTATATAATACTTTAATCTATCTTGCTGATGATACAAAACCCCATAAGGGGTTGTTTACTGCTATTGGTTTGCAAACACCGGAAGAATTAAGTCAAGCATATCAAATTGCTACAACCGAAGCGTTTGATAATCTTGCAGATTTAATTAAAAGAATAAAGCCGAGCGCGCAAATTAATCTTGAACCGTATCAAAAAGAAATAGAAAAAGAAAGAGCATCAGCAACATTATATCCAGAAACAATAAATGTGTTAAACGAATTGAAAAAAAGAAACTTGCCCCTCGGTTTAATTTCTAATTTGGCATCACCGTATAAAAAGCCTTTCTTTGACTTAGGATTGAATGAATATTTTAATGAAATCTTATTTTCCTGCGATGCTGGTTTAAAAAAGCCCAACCTAAAAATATATCAAGAAATGATTAAGAAGCTTAAGGTTGAGCCTGCTCAGGCCCTAATGACGGGAGATAATGTTAAAAATGATGTTGAAGGTCCAAAATCAATTGGGATAAATGCTGTTCATCTTGATAGGACCAACACAACTACAAAAAGCATTAGCAGTTTGGAAGGGATTTTTTTATATTTTTAAATTTCATTGAAAAATATCCATTAAAAAAGTGGCCCTGCCGAGATTTGAACTCGGGACCTCACGATTATCAGTCGTGCGCTCTACCAGGCTAAGCTACAAGGCCAATATATGGGGAGAATTGGAGCTTATTTTTAAAAGTTATGGGTTAGTTTTAAAACTTTCTTATTTATAACAATGCATTAACGTTCGACTAGGTTATGCGGTAAGCATCTGCAAGGCAAATGAGCAATAGCAATATGTTAAGAACGGTCGTCAAGGGATACACTCATGTAAAAAGTAGTAAGAATCGACAGTATATTGTTATATCTAAAATGTACCTATCTTGTGGTATCGTTATATAAAATTTGTATCTTGACATTATGTCATGGATGCTAAAGTATTACAAGGTTTCAAAAAAGATTTTCTTATTGTAAAATCAAAAGGATTTATAGAATCTCACAGAACGCATAATACTGGAATTGGAAAAACATTTGAAGATGCAATAGGAATAGTTGAGAATAATAGTTCCCTGGCAGATTATCAAGAGATTTTAGAGATTAAATCAAAGAGAGATTTATCAAAAAGTATGCTTACATTATTCACAAAATCACCATCTAACCCAAAAGGTGCAAATTCTTATCTAAGAGAAACTTATGGGCATACAGATAAAAATAACCGGAAGATATTGCATACTACAATCTCGGGTGTAAAATTTAACACCTTCTTTTCAAAAATTGGCTTTAAGCTGGAAGTTGATGGAAAAGCGAAAAAAATATTTATCTTGGTAAAAGATTTGACTACAGATAAGATAATTGATAACTCTATCTATTACACTTTTGCTGACCTCAAACAGATTATTGAAACAAAATGCGAAAATATCGCTTTCATAAATGCAGACACAAAAGTTGAAAATGGAAAGGAATTTTTCTATTTCAAAGAAGCTACCTTACTCAAGGATTTAACTTTTCAAAAATTCATTCAATTTGTAAAAGAAGGATTAATTGTTTACGATATAAGAATTGGTGTATATGGAACTGGTGCAAATAAAGGAAAAACACACGACCATGGCTCAGGTTTTAGAGTTTTAAAAAACAACCTTCCTAAAGTATTCAAAGTTGAAGAAATTTGATTATTGTTTCTCAATTATAACAATCCATTCTTCATTCATGGTGACAGCATGGTTCCCAGCGATATTAGTAGGACTATTGAGTTTAGGCATTCTTTTATGAGGAATATTGCGGATAAATGTATTAACATGCTTATAATGATTTTTCGCTTGGAATAATTCTACAATTATGTCATCTGTTGGTATTTGAACACCTTTTACTGTTCTATTACCTACAACAAAGCACATAAAAGCTCCGACTTTAGTTACCCTATGCAATTCTTTAACACATTTATCAAAATCAACATAGAAGCTTAAAACATCTCTTGCTCGTTTAGGATCTTGTTCCGTAATTTTAGCAATAGTTTTTTTTAATGTTGGTGAATGTAATCCATTGGTTAAATCTTTGGCGGGTATTCCCCCTAAACTTACTTTGTCAATATTTAAGACCGTTTCTTTATCGTAACCTAACCATTGTAACCCTAAACGTGAGAATTGACCATATGCAACGGTTGTACCGCTATCACCATATGGCGGAGAGGTGACAATTAAATCAACTGAATTGTCTGGAATTGAGGTTATATCCCTCGAATCTTCTGCGAGAATATTAACCTCACATTTTTTATTTTGTTCTTTAAAATATTCTTCCATACGTTCGGTATTTGATTTTAATTGTTCTCTAAATAATTGAAGAGTATTAGGATTATGTTTTTTGAGCATTTCTGGAGACATTCTATACAATTTATATTCTCTATTTCTAGTATTAGAAACATCTCGTACTGTTTCAGAGAAAGCTACAGAAAAGAAATTTTTTATATCTTGCTCCGTTTTTTTATCCGACAAACTGATTGATTCAATATTTTTCTTAATGATGGCTAAATCTTGTGAAACTTCTGGTTTAAACCAAAAATCAAGATTAAAGAGCGTAGGTAATTCAAATTTTTTTAATTTAAAATTAGCTGATTCTTGATCTTCAAAACATTGGTGAACTAATTTATTATACTCTTTCCACAATAATTCTGGATTAATTGGTGTTGTTTTCACTTTAGAAATAAGCAGAGCAAGAGGATTTATGTCTATTCCATAAGCTTTCTTAAATTGTGGATGTAATTTTGCTTCTAAAAGTGCAGTGCCGGAACCCATAAATGGATCAAGAATGACAGAAGCATTTTTTCCGTAGGTTTCTATAAGTCTTCTGGCTATCTGAGGGATCATCATAGCGGGATAAGTATGGAAGCCATGATTGCTATATTTAGTGTGAGCAGTTCTAAAGTCCCAGCTAGTATCCCAAAACTTTATTTTACTAGTTTTGGCTATCTCTTCACTTTTTTGTAAGCTTAGCGATTGCATCTTTTCCCAATTCCGTTAATTCGTATAACCGACCTTTTCTGCTGTCCTCATTGAGGCATTTGACTAGGTGGTTCTCTTTGAGTTCTCTGAGAAACATACTCACATGATTTAATCTTATCTTTGTTTCAGTAGCTATTTCAGAAGGGGTTAAAGTATCTGTACCTATAGCCTCGATTATTTTATACCTATACTTACTTGACTTCAATAACGAAATAGCAGTTACCATCCCTTTATCCATCCATTCTTGTTAAATACAAGAATATATAATATTAGCTACAATTTAGGTATAAAGTAGATACACATATAAAGTTTTCGGGAACAAGAGTCGCGGGTATGTTTCGAGCTTCTTAACTTTGGTACTTGCATACTAGGAGCACAATTAACTGTTCAATTTCATAACTAGTTCACACTTTCTTTTTAAAGAAGGCATATTATCTC
>CAZKNU010000043.1:0-6239 GCA_964554235.1 uncultured Methanosarcinales archaeon
AATGGTAAGTTCAGCATTAAGAACGCTTGACCAAGCAAGAGCATATGCAGCTAAAATTAGTTTAGATATAACTGATAGAGTACAGAAAATAGAAGTAACTCTAAAGAAATAGGTGCTAACTTCTTTTTATTATTTCTTTAAATCTTTGATTTAACTATTATTTAGCCCGAACCTTAAATCGCGAGTCAGTAAAGTCTCAAATCACAACAAACTATTAAGCTCACTGCGTAAATATCCTATATTTTTCCTTCCCTTCAATTTCAGAAAGAATCCTCTTCACGATTAAATTCATAGGATCAGGCAGCAATTTAACCCGGTTCTTTAAATCTTCAAACCCTTCAAAAGGTTTTACTTTTCGGGCATTAATAATTTCCCACATGTGTTTCTTTCCTAAGCCAGGCAATAATTCTAATTGATGCATACGCATGCTTAAGGGTTGAGCTGTATTAAAAAATTTAACAAACTTTTTTTCATCCTTCCGGATAATGTTTTCAATAATTGGCTTTAATTCGTTCTTAGCAGTTAAAGTCAGTTTTTCTATCGGAATTCTGCCTTTAATGTGATGAATTTCATCTCTTTTTCCTTCTCCGATATAAACCACTTTATGGGGTTGTAAAAATACGCCTTTTTTTGGAATCAGTTCTAGCAAGGTCAAGTGCTCTGTTCCCAAAGCTTGAACTACGGGCATTTTCATACCCCCTTGCTCCATAGGATAACCGTGTTCCAAATAGTCTAAAACTATGGCATTCTCTTCTTTTACCGCTTTTGGTTCGAAATTTATCATTTTAAAGCTTTATTTAGTAAGTATTTTTTCAAAATTAATAAAAATTGCGTTTTTTAAGTAAATTCTTTAACAGCCGCAACCACTGCGTCCTGGTCCTTTTTGGACAGGCTTAGATGATAGGATAGAATAATAATCTTTAATTCATCTGCAGTTTTAGGCAAAATATCTATAATCTTACAAATATGGTCTTCTTTAATACGAGTAAGATTTAGATTAAGAAGTTTTTTATGCAATTCTTCTTTTCTTTTTTCGGTAAGGCCTACAAAAGCGTTTAAGTATTCTTTAGTTTTATTAGCAAGAAAATTTAAGGTAGTGTCTCTCTTTTCAATAATATTTATGGCTGTTTTTACATCTACTAAAGACAAAGGTTTCTCTTCTAGAAATTGTGGAGCTGCCATTTTATTGCCTCATTAAGTGAATTGGATGAACATACAGAGTTTTTTCTTTATTGCCATCAGTAATTTTAACTAAGTAACAGAAGCCTCTCTTACCAGCAATGGAGCCAGTTAAACCATAAAAACGAGGAAAAAAGCGCCCTTTATCCATAGCTGAATCGGTTTTTAGATTAACTTTATCTCCAATCTCAAATTCCTGAAAATACTTACTAAGAGAAAGTTTACCTTTTTCCCGATAATGTTTTAAGTATTTATGTCTAGTTTTTCTCTGACAAGTACCAATGCGATCTACCATAGAAAAGCTAGAGTTGTGGTTGATTTATAAAGATTTCTACAAAAACCTAATAAAAAGGGAGTGAAATCAAGACCAAATGAACTTTTATCAACAAATCATTACTGAGATTAGAGAGAGAAAAATTAAAACGCAAAAGAAACTAAATGAGGTTAAACGAGCCCTGGCTAAAACAGATAAATTAAAAACCATTCCAACCAATATCGAAATTTTATTATCCCTGCCTAAAAATAAAATTAAAGAATTTAAAATCATATTAATCACTAAGCCGACCAGAACTATTTCTGGTGTTGCTCCGTTAGCCATCATGACTAAACCCTTTCCCTGCCCCCATGCCCAATCCGGGGGGCCTTGCTTGATGTGCCCCGGTGGGCCTGACAGTAAATTTGGCGATGTTCCTCAGTCCTATACTGGAAGAGAACCGGCAACCATGCGGGGTATCCGCAACAAATATGACGCTTACCTGCAAGTATTTAACCGTTTAGAACAGTATGTTCTGTTAGGCCAGAACTGTGAAAAAGCGGAATTGATTTTAATGGGTGGAACTTTCCCCAGCTTTCCGGTAGAGTATCAGGAAGAATTTGTAACCTCTGCTTTTAAAGCCATGAATGATTTTTCAGAATTATTTTACGATCAAAAAGATAAAACTAAGTTTAATTACTTAAAATTTAAAGAATTTTTTGAATTGCCAGCAGCAGATTTACATGACCAAGAACGGATTAAAAGAATCCACGAAAGATTATTCGAATTAAAAAACAAAACCAAAACAACCCTGGAAACTGAACAGACTAGAAATGAAACTGCAAAAATCCGCTGTGTAGCTCTGTGCATTGAAACCCGGCCGGATTATGGATTTTTAGAGCAAGGCAACCAAATGTTGAAATTGGGTTGTACTCGCGTAGAATTAGGAATACAGAGCGTATATGATGATGTCCTTAAAAAAATAAAAAGAGGACATACTGCTGCAGACACTAAAAAATCAATCCAGATTTTAAAAGATTTAGGATTTAAAATAGGGGGACATTACATGCCCGGTCTGCCGAATACCGACCCTACTAAAGATTTACAAGGTATGAAATTATTGTTTGAGGACGCTGATTATAAACCCGATATGTTAAAAATATACCCTTGTATGGTCGTCAAGGGAACCCAACTTTATGATGAATATAAAAAAGGGAAATTCAAACCATTAAATGCCGAAGCAGCAGCCAAGTTAATTGTTGAATTTAAGAAATTTATTCCGGAATATTGTAGGGTGCAAAGAGTACAAAGAGATATTCCTACCTACCAAATAGAAGCAGGCGTGGAAATGACTAATTTAAGGCAATATATGCATAATCACTTCCAAGTCAAGTGTAGATGTATCAGATGTAGAGAACCAAAAGGCGAAAAGATTAATTGGAAAAAAGCACGGTTAAAAGTCGATGAATATGCTGCTTCTAAAGGCAAAGAATTTTTTATCTCTGCGGAAGCAGACGACACTTTAATTGGTTTCTGCAGAATGCGCTTCCCATCTGAACTTTTAAGAAAAGAAATCACCGCCAACAGCGCTTTAATCCGGGAGCTGCATGTTTATGGAACCGCAACTGCCTTGGGAGAAGCAGGAACGGTGCAACACCAGGGCTGGGGAAAAAAATTAATGCAGAAAGCTGAAGAAATCGCTCTGGCTGCAGGCAAAAACAAGATGGTCGTTATTTCTGGAATTGGCGCTAAAGAATATTACCGCAAGTTAGGTTATAAAAAAGAAGGCGTTTATATGGTGAAAAAGTTGGATAATCAAGTTATTATTTAAGAGTAGTAAACTTACAGAAACATTTATAAATAAGTCGCTATTTTGATTAAATATTAGTTAAATAAACTAACGAGGTAACAAAATGGGAAACCCCTTATTAGAGCAAATTGTTGGACCTAAAATCTCTGAAGCTATTGCTGGCGCTTTAGGAGACAATCGACCGGATAACACCATAGTAAAAGCAACAGTACAAAAGCCATTCAATGAATTGGTTGATGCGTTTGGTGGTAATTCTGTTGCAGCATGGTACAAATTTTTTGGAAACGAGGACGAATGTGTACATCTTCCGGACGGAACTAAATATTTCGTTGTTGATATGGGGTATAGTGAGGGAGCCTTTGAAGTTCAACTCAGGAAAAGGAAATACTAATGAGGTAAATAAAATGACCAAATATGAATATGATGTATGGACAAAACCAACGGTTAAATTATCAGAAGATACTGATGCTCCGATGGAATGGAGCGAGTTAGAGGGCATGGTTTTTGCAACTCCGGTCCAGAAAGGAGACGAAATCACAGTTTTGCTGGACGAGTCTTATGGGCTTCCTAATAACAACAGGCTACCTAATGCGCCCTTAAGTTTAGGAGTAGTTAGTGCAATTCGGCACTATGCTGCATTTGATGGACACGATGCGCGTACAAGATTAGCTCTTGACAGAGAGATAGCAGATGATAGATTTGAAAAATTTGTAAAAAAATATCTTGACCAGCGCGACGATAATAAATTTTAGGTTTATTCTATAGTTTCACCTTTTTCTTTTATTTATTCCGATTATATTTTCTAATGACTAAATTATTTTGACACTTTCTAGGAGTAAAACACAAAAGATTTATAAAGCAACTGTTAATTGAATAGAATTGAGTATAATATGTCCCGCGAAATAATGTTTCAAAATAGAGTTCAGTTTGACAATGCTGTTAGACCATCGCCAATATTCCCCGCACCCCTTTGAGCGCAACAGATTACTTAAGCTATCTTCGGCAAAAAGGAAAAGCTACGGTTGAGCAGCGAATACAATTGCTGCTAAATGATGCGACTTGGGAGCCGGTGCCTGATTTATTCACCCTTCAAGGCAGCCTAATCCAGCCTTTCCGTCAAATGGTGAAAGATACTTATGGAAACAAGTATCCATGGAATTTAGACTCTTTGTTCCGGGCATATCTGGGAGAAGCGCTAAGCTTTGAGTCCCCAGGAAACAGCTTTAAAGCAGTTGATGTTACCAGCATAGTGAGGGATTCCTTGCACCGATTGCGCGTATATGCAGGAAGGGGCTGCAATGTGTTAGCTTACTACCAATATGAGCCGGCAAGAACCAGTTTTTATACTACTTCCATTCCTTTTAAAATATATGAAAGCTGTTTAACGCCAGCCAGGCCAAATGAAATAAAATTAAGACGGGTAAAATAAACAATAATGATACTAATAAAGTTTAATTAAAAATTAGCTAAAATGAAAAAAAAAGAAACAGAGGAAAAAAAACCAGAAAAAATCCCCTTGCGCACTTTTACTTTAGAAGGCCTGCTGCATCCGCTAAAGAAAGAACCGCTTCAGGTCGGGATGCTGACAGCAGAAACCCTTTCCTTTGGTTCGGACACCAAATCTATTTTAGCTTCAATCTTAGAGGGCTGCAAGCGAAGAGAACATCATATTATAACTGCAGCAGAATATAGCTTTTTTCCTTACTCTGGACCGTTGTATGAATCAGAAGTTCAAGCTTACTTGGGCGCGTTAAAAGAAGCAAGCTGTTGGGGGGATATATTAATAATCCCGGGGACTTTTGTCTGGCAAAAAGAAGGCAATTTGTTTAATACCTGTTTTGCGCTTTACCAAGGAGAAGTAATCCACCAGCACCATAAAATGTCCGATGGTGGAGAAGTAAGAATTGCCGGACACTATGGCCTGACTGCTAATTTTGGCACGACCAAGGGTTTATTTGATTGGGAAGGGTTAAAATTAGGAATTGAAATATGCGCTGAATCTGGTTTGCTGGGGAAATTTGGGATTAGAAACAGGGACTTGTTAATCCTCACTTCCTGTGGACTTCCTGCTTCTTACTTCCTAAAAGAAAGCATGGAAGCGGTTAGGGATTTTGGATACGGCATTATGGTTGACGGAGGACACCCGGTTCTTTGCAGTGCAATAAAAAAACAACCCCCTTGATTAAAAGAGGCGCAATTTTTTCTTGGAGAAAAATAAAATCCAGGAAACATAAAAAACCAATAAAAAGGACTTTATAAAATGACCCTATACCTTATTGGAATTGGACTAGGAGATGAAAAGGATATCTCCGTGAAAGGATTGGAAATCGTTAAGAAAAGCGATGTGATTTATTTAGAAAATTATACTTCTTTGCTGCAATGCTCTAAAGAAGATTTAGAAAAATTTTACGGCAGGAAAATTATTCTGGCAGAAAGAAGTGCGGCTGAACAGGAAAGCAAAAAAATCCTTGAAGAAGCACAGAAGAAAGACGTGGCTTTCTTAGTTATTGGCGATCCTTTCTCCGCCACTACTCATATTGATTTATATAAATCTGCTAAAGAAAAAAAAATTAAAGTTAAAGCAATTAACAATGCTTCTATTTTAACGGCCGTCGGAATTACCGGACTGCAATTATATAAATTTGGAAAAACGACTTCCGTTCCTTTTATGGAAGATCACCCTAACTTAGAAACGCCTTATCAAGTTCTTAAAGAAAACCTGGAAACAGGATTGCATACTTTATTTTTGCTGGATTTAAAGCCGCAGGAAAAAAAATTCATGACTGTAAACGAAGCATTGGAAATTTTAGAACAAATAGAAGAAAAAAAGAAAGAAAAAATAATTCACCAAAATTTGCTGGTGGTCGGCTGCGCCAGATTGGGCAGCGATAAATTTGTAGTCAAGGCTGGAGCGTTAGAAGACATTAAAAAATACAATTTTGGAAAGGCACCCCATTGTTTAATCATTCCCGGCAGGATGCATTTTGCTGAAGAAGA
>CAZKNU010000043.1:6339-10424 GCA_964554235.1 uncultured Methanosarcinales archaeon
TAAGAATTAAAATTAACTTCTCGGGTTAATGCCTGCGCCATGAACAGCCCGAAATAAGCCGGTTCAAATTTGGCAAAGTAATCTAACTTTCTTCTTTTGGCGGCACTGACGTCATGCGCTGCGCCAACCAGGCAGGCCGACTGGGATTCAGAAAATAATTCTTCGGCTTCTTTTACGGTAAGCATTTCAGAATCGCTGTCGGAAACGACTGGTGCTGATTTGTCATCAGACTCGTAAGCAAAAGCTGGTTTAATTACATTGCCGGAAACAAAAGAGTTATAATTGCTGTCCTGAGGCTTATAAAACTGTTCAGCCAGGAATTGTTCTTCTAAAGAATATTGAATATCAAGGGGATTTAATTTAATTTCAGCCGTTTCTATCGATTCAGGTGCAATAATTTCTAAATCAATCTGCGGGGCATCTTTTTTATTTTCATCTTGGCGATCATTAGCAGCAGAAACTTTCTCTTTTGTTGATTTCTGTTTTACAGTATTGGTTTCTAGAAGATTAACTACGCTGGAAACAGCTAAAGCTATCGGCAAAACCCTAGAATAGCGGTTACTCACTTCTCGAATTTTTTGTTCTAAAATAAGACAGCACCCAATACTTGTTAATTAAGAAGAATTATATAAAGGTTGCGAATTAAGAAAATACAAATAAAAATTAAATCACTAAAAATAAAAAAAGATTTTGATTATGCTTATTACTCAAATCTTAAAATTAAATCCTTCTTCAGCAGCAACTAATTGCAAATGTCTTTTTTCATCCCGGATAATGTCATCAAAATGAAGGGTATTCCGCTGCACGGGGTATTCGATAAGCTCCCATTTAAGGCTGTTATCATCTAAAATTAAAACCTGCACGTATTTCTTGGATTTGGGAATTAATTCCCTTGTTTTTGCATCCAGGAAATATTCATCCCGCCAGGTATCAGAATGGATGATGATGGAATTACTTTTTTCTTCAAGGTGTTTTTTATGCACGTGCCCCAGCACATAAATCTTGTTTCTGGGCAAGGCTTTTTTTCTCTTTTTCTTGAAGACATCAACAATCTCGTCCACATCCCATTCAACTGCTTTAAATCGGCGATAAAATTCTTTTATTAGCTGCTGAGGAATAGTATAAGTTGGGTCATAAAAATAACGGATTGGGTAATAGACATAACTTTTTAACAAGTATTCAACACCGCGAATATTTAGTTTTTTAACAATCGATTGGTGGTGGGAAAACAAAGCCGGCCGAGGCACCACCCTTTCTGAAAAAGGGAATTCTTCTTTAAGAGGCAAAAACTTGCTGATAATGCCAAAAGAAACCCAGGGGATGTTTAGGATGGGTTTGCCTTTATAATTTAAAAAGAGATGCTTAAGATTAACCTTATTCAAGAAATCATATTGGTGGCCGTGCTCGGCATAAACGCCATGGTTTCGGTAATAGAACGGAAAAAAGATATTGTGCTCGCTTCCTAAAATATATTTAAGGCCTTCTTGGACTTCTTTGTGGACTAAATCCGGATCGTGGTTGCCAATAATAAAATACAAGCGGTTCTGCTTCCGAGCGGCAAATATTTTTAGAGCTGCAAAGACGGCTTTGTGGGCATTATGGATTAGTCTTAATTTGGCTAAAGAAATTTCGCTGGTGATGTGCCGGGGATAAGAAGATTTATTATTTTCGATATAAGGGCATTTGAGGAAATCAAAAGTGTCCCCGTTTAAGATTAAATCGACCGAATGCTCCTGTTTGCTTAATTTTAAGATAAATTCGGAAAGAGTCTTATCGCTAATAAAATCGTCCGTTAAGGTGCCCCCGCCCATTTCTGTATCTCCGATAATGATTATTTCTTTTTTAATAGACATTTTCTTATCCTCATGATTCCAATAGGCTCTCCCCTTTATAAACTTTACTGTTTTAATCACTTTTAAGTGGTAAATGAGAAGGAAGATGGGGTTGCGAGGACTTTCAAGCAGGGTAAAGTTACTGCCTTTGAACCCCGATCGGGCGGTCCCGAACCGCCAATCCTAGCCAAGTTAGACTACAACCCCATCAGGAGAAAAATTAACATAACCAATAATTAAATCTTTCGTTGAGAGTTGATAAAAAATTTAGTTATAACTATCCCGCTTTAATAACTTCTTCCAAAATAAAACCAAGCTTTAGCTTTTTTATCGCAGGCAAAACATTTTCCCTTAACAGGCGGCTGCTTTAAAGGAGAATTCAAGGACTTACCCCCAGTTTTTTCCTTAATTAATTCTTCACATTCAGCAAAATTGCACCAGGGAGCAAACAGGATTTTTTTATCATCCAATTCTTTTTCACCGTCTTTAAGAGCATTAACTTTAACAATACTTTTTTTGAGCGATTTTTCTGCTTTTGCGTATAAATTATCTTGGATTTGTTTTAAGAGTTGAGCTAGTTTCTGGTCAGCAGTTAAAATGGGCAAGGATTGTTTTTCGCCGGTATCTCTTCTTACCACGACTACTTGCTTTTTCTGCAAATCTCTTGGGCCGAGTTCAAGGCGCAAAGGAATGCCTTTCATTTCCCATTCACTGAATTTCCATCCCGACGAATAACCTTCCCGGCTATCCAGATTAACTAAGATGCCTTTTTTCTCTAATTTTTTCTTGAGTTTTTCTGCCTCCGATAAGATTTTTTTCTTGGAATCGCCAAAAAGAATGGGAACAATTACGGCTTGAATAGGCGCTAACATGGGAGGCAACACTAGCCCTTTGTCGTCGCTATGAACAGCAAATAGAATTCCCAGCATCCGGGTAGTAATGGCAAAAGTATTCTGCCAGACATATTCCTGTTGGCCATTTTTATTAGCAAAAGTAATATTAAACACTTTCGCAAAATTCTGCCCGTCGTGATGAAAATCAGGCCCCTGGATACCTTTTCCATTAGGCATTAAAAATTCTAAGGAAACAGTATATTCTGCGCCGGCAAATTTTTCACCTTCAGATTTCTTGCCAATCAAAGAAGGCAAAGCCAAATAATTCCGACAGACATCATCATAAATATTGATAATCTCGTCTTGTTCAGCAAGTGCTTCTTCCCGGGAAGCAAAACAAGTATGCCCTTCATTCCATAAAAATTCTCTTCCTCTTAAGAAAGGAGTGGGATGCTTAAATTCCCATCTAACTACATTATTCCATTGGTTTAATCTTAACGGCAAATCATTATGCGAACGGATCCATTTTGCATATGATTCGTACATGATTGTTTCGGAAGTAGGGCGAACGGCTAAGCGTTCACCTAATTTAGTATCTCCGCCGTGCGTAACCCAAGCCACTTCAGGAGAAAAATGAGCAATATGGGTAGCTTCTTTTTGCAGCAATGATTCGGGAATAAAGAGAGGGAAATAAGCATTTTGGATGCCTGCCTGTTTAAACTGCTTGTCTACAGCTGCTTGTATTTTCTCCCAGATGGCATAAGAAGCAGGCTTGTAAACAATGCATCCGGAAACGGAAGAATAATCTGCCAGATCTGCTTTCTGAATAAGCTGGGTATACCATTCCGAAAAGTCTTCTTCTTTCTTCACGGTTATTCCTAAGTTGGTCTTTTTATCCATGTCGAGAAGAAGTTAGTTTAGTTATTTAAAGGTTTTTGTAAAAAAGATTTATAAATATGACCCCTAATTGGATACGACATGGACATCACTAAAGGCGAAATTGCAATAATGGTTCAGGCACTTTTGGGTATTTCTACTCTGACTTTTAGCGCACCATATGCTTATCTTAGTGAACAATTCGCTAAAAATGCTATAGTCGAAGCTAATAAAGAAGGCGGAACGATCTATAGATTAAAAGGATTACAAGAGCAATCTTCTTTAGCTTATCAACGGAGCTGCAATCAAAAAAATCCTTTAAATGAACAGCTGGCTTTACAAGCTAAAATGGACTTAAAAAGGTTTGAAAACGGTTCAGAAATGAAAATGTACAATGACAAAATTAACCAATTATACGATTGGAACTTTTGGGGAAATAATGGTTTGTTTGCCGGATTAATGCTTACGCTTACCTGCCCTTTTGCAGCGATTTTAGTTTATGATGACAAAAAAAAGTTTGAATATCAGCGCTGCTCTAATTCTA
>CAZKNU010000044.1:0-10421 GCA_964554235.1 uncultured Methanosarcinales archaeon
TGAAAAAGGAATTACTGCTGCAGCCTTGGCAGGAACGTTAATGTTTAATTCCGGGTGTGTGATTTACAAGACTATAGCTCCAGAGTCCATTCAGCCGATTAAGCCCTTAATTTTTTCTGAAAAAATGCCCGTGGAATCAATAGATTACCGTAAATTGTCCTGGCAGGAAGCGATTGAAGTAGTTCAAACGCCGGAACAGGCGCAGGATTATTTGGACCGGCATTTTAGTTTTGATTATGAAGAATTATCCGATAATAACGGCGCGGGAGAGAGCTTTAAATATAACCATTACCGAAGAAAAGGGATATGTTTAGACTATGCTACCGTTGCTGCTGCTTTGCTTTCAGATAACAATTATCCTCCTTTAATATTAATAATGCAGAATGATAGTGCTGCAAAAAGGCATGCCCTGTTTATTTATAAAACTAATAAGGGTTTTGGCGCTTTGGGGGTTCCGCGTCGGCTGCGCTTATATTCTTCGATAGATGCAGTAGTGGATAATACGGGGATTCTAACAAGAGTAAATTATACTGAATACTCCGTTGTTGATTTAGATTTAAATTTTTCAAATAACGAATGGATTAGCGGAGAAGTTGATATGCAGATGTCTTATTTTAACAGCTGGGTAAAGGTAAAAAAATAATTTAATTCTTGTATCTCCTTTAGAAAAAATTATATACTAAGGAGTTTAGCAAGTGAAAAATGCCTGGAATAAATCTAACTGCATTGCTGGTTGCTGGCGCAGTCGTAACTGCGGCGGACAGAGTTGTCTTATTAGACAGCGCTAAAGGAGCAAATTCTCTTAATGCACTTGTTGGGCAGGCGGAACAAAACTCGAGCGGGTTAATTAATCGAATTCAGAGCGAACCAGTTAGAAAAGCATTAGAATCTTATAACCATATAGCTGATGAAGAATTGAGCTATTCTGGTTTTACGTTTACTTTTTCTGCAGCTGCAGATGGCCAAAAAGTCCGCCCGGTTTTGCAGGTTGCTTATAATGGCGAAGCGCCACGCGCAGAAAGGATTTACTTAATGTTTGTTTTATGCGGCGCTGAGATGAAAGACGACGGCCATTGGGGGGCAAGTTGTTTTGCGCCTCCCCGCCCGGTTAAACTGGAAGGCCCTTTTAATAAAGGAGAAATTAGGGCTGTAGTGCCCAGTAAGCCCTTAAGCCATGCCTACTCAAAAACTCCCTATGTTCTTCTTCCTCATGTTAATATAAATGAACTGGGTAATACTAGATTAGATGTTGGCACAGTAATGGGGTATGGAATTGAGATTCACCCTCGAAAATAATTCAAATGATTTCAACTTATTACGTTTGTTCTGATATTCATGATGACCTTCCTGCTTTAGAAATATTTGCAGATTTTGTTCGGGCTCAAGGTGCTGCAGGAATGTTTGTTTTGGGTGATTTGGCTCTTCGTCCCTATACTAAGAAAAGTTTAGATGATTTCTTGCTCACCAAAGATGCCTTAACTTTTATTGCTGAAAAAAGAGCGCATACTTACTCAATTTTCAAAGAAATGAAATCTCTACTGGAACAAACCGGAGTTCCTTTTTTAATCGTTCCTGGTAATTACGACAGCAAAACAGAATTTGAAACTGTTTTTAAAAGGCAGAATGTACATGAACAGGAATTCCGCTTGAAGGATGCAGTGGTTTTAGGTTATGGCGGATCTAATGCTTATGCGCCCCATTTGGGTATTTTATACCAGTTACATGAGTTGGTTGATTTTAATGAAAACAAACTTTGCTCCTTGCTGGAAGAAAGCCAGCCGGAGATTATTTTAGTGCACACTCCGCCCTTAGATATGTGTGATAATCAATATGATGGAAGGCATGTGGGCTCTCTGGAATTATACAATTATTTGGTTGACCCTAATTTAAAGAAAAGCCCTAAATTAGTTTTATGCGGGCACGTGCATGAAGCCGGGCCCAGCGGCAGGAATCCCAAAGGCATCAAGGGGATAATTGGCTATCAGCATCCTTGCACGGGGCAGTTTACTTTAGTTGTCAATCCCGGCAATTTGGGGCAGTTTGAAATTGTTGATCCAGATACCTTAAGGCCGCTCTGGCAGACGCCTCATCGCACTTTTGCTCGCGTAGATCTGGAAGAAAATGGAACTTTGAAAAAATTAGTCCAATACTTTTTATCTGCGCCAAGGCAAGGAATTAGTAATGTTAAAAAACTGGATGAATTTAGTTTTTAAGATTTGGTTTTTAGCTAGGCGGGGTAAAATCAACCAAAAGATTTATAAATACTACCTCGAAGTGATAAACTATGGCACAAAAAGATGTAAATGAATTGCCGGCTCCGCCAGGAATGGAAAGGAATGGGCATTTATTTGTTCCTAAAGGAACGGTAGCTTTAACGCCGGAAAACAAGAAATTCTTGGAAGTTCGTGAAAATTTAAAATTATCTGACTTAAAAGGAGCAATTTTATATCGGTATCTAACTGCCGTTAAAAGTGAAAAAGACGGGGTAACTTATTTTAATGGCAATCTTTCTGCACAAGATTTAGCAGCAGGAGTTATGGAAGAACTAGCTTTACATTTACACCTTCGAGTAGGTTATACGGGCATGACTCCGGAATTATTTAATCAATTAAAAGTAGCTTTAGAAAAAGACACCGGGAAAAGTTATGTTTCTATTGTAACCGAAGCAAAATTTGGGTTGAAACAAGCAGTTTTAGAGCAGGCATTTACTCAACAAGGGACAGATATCCGGTTAATTTCCGGCTTGGTAGAAAAAATAAGTGATTCCTATTACCACCAGGAGTTATCTTCAATATTACAGCATGAATTAGGTGCGGATCCGGGAAAGTACAAAGGGGGTATTAAAAATCTGCAGGAAGTGCATAATGTGGCTTCTGAGCTAACTGATGAATTTATGGCTCCTTTAGGAGTAGATAAGTTAATTGGTGCTTATGTTCAGACTCTCGATGAAGTGTTAGGAAAAATTACTAAGAAGTAAAAATATAATAAAATAATAATTTAATGGAGGATATAACAAATGACCAATAAAACATTAACAAATTTAGTATTAACCGGAGCATTAGCTTTAGGCGGAGCTGGATGTCTAGGTACGCGTCATGATGAATACCACTTCTCTGGTAAAATTGGGGAGGAGCAGATTGAATTTTCGGAATCTCCTAATTATTACTGGAACACTCTAAAAGTTGTAAAAGCAGATGGGAGTACGATAGCTTATGAAGACAATAGGGGCGATGATCTTAAGTTGGACTTTATCTGCATACTTCCTAAAGAAAATACTACTTCCTGTTATTATGCCGATTCTAAAAATCCGGCGGTAAAACCGATTATGGAGCAGGCGCAGAAACAATTCGATGACTATTTGGCAAAAATTTTGGAAATAAATACTGCGCCGTTGAGAAACCCTTAAATTTATTTTATATTTTTTCTATTTTTCTGAAGCACTTTTATTAAAATTATTACTTAACCGTCTAATAAAGCGGAAGATTTAAATAAAATTAAATAATGTTAAATGAGATTAAATAAGCAAATCGAAATGTTCATGGAGTCTATGGTTAAGAAAGATTCTGAAGCAAAAAAAGAATATTTAGCTAAACTAGTTCGGATAAGAAAAGGAAATTTTGTTAATGTAAGTAATTTTACAGGACAATATACCCTAATTCAATAACCTTTAAATAAATCTTCGTTTTTACTTTTACGATACGGTCGTAGTCTAGCGGTAGGATTCCACCCTCCCAAACTAAAACCTGAAGAGAGGTGGAGACTCGGGTTCAAAACAGTTCTTTCGCCAACTGGGAGCGAAGTGCGACATTCGCCTTCGGCAAAGTCCCAAAACATGCGGGAGAATTATGAAATTCCCGGCGGCCGTATTTTATTTTTATAAAGCACTAATTTCTGCAGCTATGGGAGCATAATGCCTTTCTTCTGCAGCTTTAGAAGTTTTAAGCTCTTTTTTAGTATACTGTATCTCTCCGTTTTCAAAATGAACATAACCTTCTTCAGCAACTTCTAAGCGACCATTTTCCTTGCGGTAATTTTTGTATACACCCACTATCCGCTGTTCTTCGTCAACGAAAGGGCCGGTATGATTAGGCCGATACTCCAAGTAAAACTCTCTCTTTAATCCGTCGCCGTTAATGTGGGTTACTTTGCCCATCCCCAAATGTCCGTAAGAGCTTCTTTTAATTTGGAAAGCCTGTATTTTAGTTCCTTCTTCTGCTGTTAACTCTAAAGCCAAACGCGTTTTTACACCTAATTTTAATCTCCGCGTTGCTGCATCACAGCCTCCTGCTTTGTATATAAAATCACGGGGAAGACGATTATCTATGGTTGCTTTATTTTCAGGAGGAACTACATAACTAACTCTGCGCATTTGCCCTAGCTGAGATTCATAAACATATACCCCGTCATTTTCTTCCTTAAACTTAAGAAAATGATAAAGGTCTTCTTCTGTATCTAATTTGACTGGTGCATCAATGTCCGCAGAATGAACTCGGCCATTATGCACTAGCTTATCCAAAAGAGTGCTTCCGTTTCGCAGAATTAATAATCCTCGGTGGGGTGTTTTTAAATCACTGCCTTCCTGCAAGGGGTTACCTTCGTTATCCAGAATCTGCCCTTCTTTAAAGTATTGGCGACAGGCGTCTAAATTAGCCGTACAATGGTATTTTACTAAGTCCTCAAAAATATCCCCTTTATTGAACTCTCTACACCACTCTTTCATGTAGACTAGTATACATATTCCTATATTTATATTTATTGGTGTCTTTTTTTTATTTTTATCCAAAAAAAAGGAAAAATTTATTAATTTCTAAAAGAATTTACTTAAAATGTCTAAAATAGATCACAACCTGGTTCTATTACATTCGGAAAATTCACGGATGGGTTTGAACGAGCTGTCTAAATATCTGCATAAAAGCCCCCAGAGATTGAAATACGCCATTGCCGCACTGATAAAAGAAGGAATTTTTAAAGCCCCTTATTGCGTTTTTGATCATTCTTATTTTGGCCTGCTGCTGTTTAGGGTTTATTTCCGCGGCGCTTATGTTAATGAGCAGGAAAAAGAAAAAATCATTATTGAATTAGGCAAGCTTCCTTCCGTTGTCGCCATTTACGAACTTACCGGTGAATTTGATTTGGTGGTTGAATTTGCTTCTCCCAATCCGTCACGCTTTAATAAAGAATTAAAGAAGTTGTCTGAATCGATTTCTACGCTTAATGATTATAAAATCATTCTTAATCTAGTTACTTACATTTGTCCCAAGTCCTATTTGACTAAAAACAAAGAAATCCGTGCCTTAAGCCGGGAAAAAATTATTGGCGGAGATAGGGAAAGAGAGTTTTTTAGCAGCAACGAAATGAAAGTGATGAAGCACCTGATTGATGATCCGCTGATCAGAATCACTCAGCTGGCAAAAAAATCCAAACTTAATGTCAAGACGGTAAATTCCGTTTTTAAAAGCCTGATAAAAAGGAATATCATTCGCGGGTTTGGGCAGATAATTGATTATAACCAATTGGGCATAAATAAATCCCGGCTGTTTTTGCGCCTGCACAACATCAGCAAGGAAAGAGAAGCGCAGTTGCGGGAGTACATTTTAACCGTTGATGAAGTAGTGCAATTTAATAAAACGGTGGGCGACTGGGACGTGGAATTAGACATTGAATCTTTAGAAAGAGGGAAGATACGTTATTTCATTCTGCAAATCCGGGAACAATTCAAAGACATCGTGGAGAAATTTAACGTAATTGAATTTTATGGTTATCACCGCAAATCTTTCCTGCCCAAATATCTTTTTGAGGAGACGGCAGTGCAGGAAAAAAGGGGAGATAGAAACTAATTATTCTAACCGAATATGATTTTGTAGATTAAAACTGCGTTTAATAAATGTTAAACGCAATTACCAAACTGAAACAGAAGCTACTCCTCAAATATCAGATCATGGTGCCGCATATCACAAAACTCTATCGTCTTATTCTTTTCATCTACTTTAAAAGTAAGAACAAAATGGGAATCTATATGCACCTCTTTAAACTCCTTCATATCATAGGACAGGTTCTTATAATGGCCGGGGGTCTCGCAGTGTATTATTTCATCGATCTTCTTTAATATAGCTTCATACCTAACTTTGTCCTTCTTAAAGAGTTTCTTTAAGATTTTCATCAGCTTTTCGCTTCTTTTAGGCTGATACATTTTCAATTTCTCTTCTTAACTCATCCACACTAGAAAATACCTTAAACTTTCCTTTAGCAATCTTTTTTAGTTCTTCTATATATTTTGGTCTTAATCGATGCTCAAGAAAATCTTCCTCAAACTTGGTAATTACTAAATTTATTGCTTCAGATTTATTTTTTAAGCCATAGACTCCCTTAACTATTGCGAGAACCCTGTCCTCATATTCGTCTAGAGTCACTATTGCTTGTACCATTTCTTTAACCTCCTATAATGATTTATTATAAATAATAACAAAACATTATATAAATGTTTCGGTTCGGCAACTATGCCTAACCATAAATATTCTTTCTATGGCCGATTTGCAGAATAAGAACCATTAATTTATCTTTTTCCAGGTCAAAAATAATCCGGTAATCACCAACTCTGAATCTATATCCCGGCATTCCAACCAGTTTTTTGATGCCACAAGATTCAGGCCTAATCCTTAATCTTTCCAAGGCAATAAGAATTCTTTCTTTAAGATGATGTTCAAGTTTCCCTAATTGTTTTAAAGCAGAAGGGGAATAGATTAACTCATACATTTATAACCCCAGTTTCTTTTTTACTTGTTCGTGAGTGTAGAATTTTCCTGCTTTGATATCTGCTCTGGCTAGTTCTATTTCCCTTTTTGTTTCCGCGTTTAGTTCCATAGCGTCTTCAACTAAATTCCAAATTACTTCTTCATAACTTTCTTTGTTATACTGTTTTCTTATTTTAAGCGCATCCATCAGTCGCTCACTTACTTGAATTGTGGTTGCCATAGTAAGCATATAATTGGCTATAGTATATAAAAGTTTCGATAAAAAAAGGCGCTTGGTTTTTTTAGGGCCGCCAATGCCAAATCATTATTTCTTAGAACCCATCTTCTTCCGGATGTATTTTAAGGCAGCCTGCTCTTCTTCCGGGCAGCCTTTCATTTTCTCTAAAGTTGCCCGCAAATTTCCGCCGTGGCTTTCATGAAATTTTAACAGCAGGGGGAAGTATTTGGCATAAGGATATTGATCCCACAGCAAGGCATTATTAGTTTCTTTTCCAAAAGTTTTCCTGGCTTCCCGCAGGATTTCTTCCCGTTGTTTAAGTTTTTCTTGAGAAGTCGTTTTTTTATTGTTATAAATTTCCTGCAGACGGGAATAACAGCCGCCAAGTTTCTGGACATAATTTTCGTACCACTTTAGGCGGTATACCGCGTTCAAATAATCCGGTGAAGAGGTTCCTCGTCGTTCTTTGAAATAATCTGCTGCGCCCGAATATCCAACTACTTGGCAGAAAGATTCCTTCAGCAAATCAGAAAAATGAGCTCCAACCCAGCCTGCCGTCCAATAATGGCAGTTTTCGTGGAAGATGGTTTGGGCTTGTTGATTTTTATCCTGCTGGAGAAACTCTTTAGTGATGGGGGCTCCTTTAAGCCCATTGGTGAGGCTGTAATCGGTGGTAAATCGTCTGTAAACATCATAGCCCTGCTTTTGATAGTATTCTTTTTCGTCATCCAGCTTATCAGTAAAAGAGTTAAAGAAAGCAAAACCGTTAAGCGGCTCCCTATATTCTTGGTCTTTCTCTATTGGAATACGTTGTGGGCTCCAGCTTTCAGGCAAATATAAAGGAGAAGTTACGAACAGCAGGTACAGCGTGTCTCTGGAAAGAGGATTATCGTAATATTTCGCATAATGGGGGCTTTCTTCCAATCCAAATTGTTCAACGCCAAAGGCGCTTACATCGTCGATGAAGGCTAATTTACTTTTTAACTCTTTTTTAAGTTCCGGAGCAGGTTCAACCATTTTACAGACGTTGGTTGGCAACTCGCCTGCAGAGGTGTATTGGGCGACATCTCCGCCAGCCGCAAGACTAGTAATTAGGGCTAGAAGAGCTATTTTTGGCTTAAATGAAAAATTATTGGTCATGATTCAGGTTAATTTTGAATTATTTATAAATCTTTTGGTTGTTTATTCCCTACTAGTAGTAACGTCATAAAAATGTGGGAAAGCGTCTCACCTCACCCTAAAGGGCGAGGCTTGAAAAGAGACGCTTTCTAAACCCCGCATTTTTAGGACACCAAAAAGCCAAGCCATTCGTCTACACCCTAAAGGGTGTGGCTTTCTGGCTTTTTTAGTGTAACCGCCAACCCAGACTTATTACCTGCGCTCGGTAGAAAAGTATTTATACCCCCTCCATTTTATTCTATACTATGGCTAAACCAAAAAAAGGAGAGAAAAAAGAAGAGAAAAAAGAATTGGATTTCAAGAAGATTGCTGAAGAATTGACTGAGCTGATGGATAAGCAGCACATTACTCAAATGGGTCCGGCGTTGACAGAAACTTACTTAAAACACGCTAAATACACTAAAGACGGGGTCGATTATTTTAAAGACGAATTTAATGAGGAAGAAGCTAAAAAATTAGCCGATAAATTATATGATAGCATTGGTTATCACATTCATAAGCGTTTTCTTAAGATGGGCGCAGACCAATTCGAGAAATTAAAAGCAATTAAGGATCCTAACGGAAACCCTTACTTGGATATTGTTGCGGAATATCATACTGGCTTGAATCGGAGACAATTACAAAAAGGTCTAGCTCGAAAAAAAACCGGGAATAAAATCACTTTGGAAGGCTTACAGAAACTCTTGGAAGAACCAGTTAAGCAGCATGCACAAAGAGTGACTACTGGATTACTAGATAAAGAACATTTAACTGATCCGGAAAATATGGGCAAGGTAAAAGGGGCCATTGATGCGATAGTAAGAGAATTTAAGCTAGATAAAGATGATTATGATACCTCTAAAATGTATACTCCCGAACATGTTTTAAAGACGTATCTCGGCTTAGTACAGGAACATTATTCTAAAAGAAAAAGCCATGCGCATCAAGAATAATTAATGAGTTACCTATTGATTTTTTTGTCCCACTTTCTTAGAAAAGTATTTATTTAAGAACAACTTCTAGCTTTGATAAGGGTGAAAAAGTCACAGTTAACAGATTGAGGATGAATGAATCATGGAACCAGATATGTTGTTTTTGTTGAATTTATACTTAAAGCAAGGCCGGGAAGCGACCATTCCTGATCCGGTAAAAAATTGCAGTTATGATCCTTTTAAGTTTAATTTTAAACCTTTTCAAGGCTATCAAGCAACCTCCGCCGATCTATCTAAATCCAGAAGTTATGAATTCCTTTCAAAGCCCGGTTCTATTAAGCCTGCTTACGAACGAAAAGAAAAAAAATCGCCTCTTTTGTATGATCCTGAAACTGGTCGCAAGAAGCAATCTTACGATTTCCTGGATGAGCTGCTGGATGATTACCAATAATCCTTTTTTTCCAGAATTAAAGCGAATGTTTATAAACTACCCGGTTTTTTAAGATAAAATATAGAAGAAGAGAAATCTCTTTTATATAGTGAACGTGAGATATTATCGAACGTGAACTATATTAGAAATTGCTTTAATAATGTTCAAAAATTAAGCAATTTCTCTATAGTTAATTTAGGAGGAAACGAAAATGCGACAAGAAGGTAGTGGCCGTGGTTTCAGGAAAGAATCTGGATCACGCGATAATCGTGGTTTCAGAGATTCTGGATCCCAAGGTAATCGCGGTTTTAGAGATTTTGGACCGCGCGAAATGCACAAAGCAACCTGCTCTGAATGTGGTAATGAATGCGAAGTTCCATTCAAACCTACAGAAGGAAAACCCGTTTATTGCAGAGAATGTTATAGAAATAAAAAAAGATTTTAATTGTTTATAATCTTAATATTTTTATTATGTTCTTTATAATTTTTTATTAATTTTTATTTATTCTTTTGTTTAGCTGGTTTATTTACTAGTTCTAGAAAAATTAAATGTTAAAATTTACCCGACTCATTCAATATCGAGTTTTTCTAACTCATCTAACCCTAAATCTGCATCTAAATCTTTTTCTAAAGTAGCTAAATCATCCAGTTCATCCAGCCCAGCATTTATTTCCTGCTCTTCGGAACTGCTGGCAGCTTCTTCTGCAGTCGCCAAAGGCGCTTCTGCAGCCAATTGTTCCTCTGCTTTACAGCCACTTAAGATTAAACAGCTTAATGCGATTAAAATAAAACTAAATAAGATTATCTTTTTCATTTTTAATACCTCAAAAGAAAAGAAAAGAAAAACAAATTAAAAACCTTTCTATTATTACGACGGATGTTCAATTTCATAACTAGTTCACACTTTCTTTTTAAAGAAGGCATATTATCTC
>CAZKNU010000045.1:0-10319 GCA_964554235.1 uncultured Methanosarcinales archaeon
AGAAAAACATAATTAGCATAAATTTTTAAATAAGCCCCAATCTAGCACTATAATGGTCGAATACAAATTGGAATTAAGAATTCTGGAACCAATGGGATTCAAGGGAGAGATGGGCTTCACAGGAACGGCCACGAATGATCCGCAGTTAGCACTAGCGATGGAAATGACTTTAGATAACCTCCTAAAAAAAGGTATTTTTAGTGAAGGAGTAAAGCATATCCTTACTATTTATAAAGACGGCCAAGAAATAACCCGACAAGATTTAGCAGAAGACTATAAAAAATATTGCAAACTTTAATACGTTAAATCATCAATACTTTCTGCTTTCTGATTACTTTTACTTTAATCTGTTTAGTATAACCTAAGAATTCTCCGCCGGCATGCAAAGGCATCAGCTGTTCACTTTTTACAATAAATTCTTTTCCTTTCAAAGGCACTAAAGGAGATTTAGCTAAATTCATTTGGGTTAATAACAAGGACCATACTCTTAAGGCTTTATTAAAAATGGGCGAGTGGGTGTTAACAATAGCCATTCCCAAAATATTGCCATCGTCCTCTTTAAGAGAACCTAATAACGACCTAATTCCAAATCCGATATAGGGGACTTTTCCTAACATAAGACCGATACCATTTTTCCAACGATATTCTCGTCCATCAATGGTACAAAAAAAATCGTATTGCACTTTCGGCCCTTTAGCAACTGCTAAACTGGCTGAGATGTAATCTGCTAAAGTATGCTGCTTTCGGTCTTTTATTGCTTTGATAACTTCCGCATCGCTGCCTAAGCCCAAAAATAAAGTTTCTGTTTTTCCTTGATCCCATTCTAATTCTAAGACGTCTAATAATACTTCCTGAAATTTAAATCGGGAACGCAGATACTCAAATCTTTTCCCTTTATAAAAATAAGAATAAAACGAATTTCCCGCGCCCAAAGGAAAAAAACCCAGGCTTTTCTTTTGCAAGGGCTTATAATTTAAAGCGCTTTCAAAGGTTCCGTCGCCGCCGGCAATAATTACCTGCCGAGCATCTTTTATTAGTTTAGTTACTCCCTTAAACAGGTCTTTTTTCTGTCTCAGATAGAAAATTTTAGCCTTTCTTCTCCTAGCAAAAACCCTCAGCAAGTGTCTTCTATAAAAATCGCGATACCCGCTAGATTTCCTATTAGCAAGAATAACTATCTTTTCCTGCTCGATTTTCTTCCCTAATTTTCGTCTGTTCCTTAAGCCTTTCCCATAAACATACCCGCAATGGAGAATAGAAATTACTGCTAAAAGCAGGGAAAAAGTAGAAAAAACGACGAGGGTTGCATTGATAAAACCGGTTAAATCCATAATTACCAAATGAAATAAGAACTCTTTGATCAGCAGGCTAAAAACTAACACAAACTGGAATGAAGTGATTAATTTTCCATAAAAATTACTGCTTTTTATGATAACATCGTCACGAGAAGCTAATATTCTGATAATCCCAATAGCAATATCTCTTAAAAATAGGACTATTACAAGTAAAGGGAAAAAAGAACCGCGAAGGGCAAAGAGAAATAAAAGAACAAATATTACGATTTTATCAGCAATGGGGTGAATAAAAGAGTGCACTCTCTTTTTCCGTTCAGACCATTTTTCAATAAAATCAATAAAAATAGAAACAAACAAGAGCAAGATTGCTGCAAAAGAATATGAGAGGGTTTCTTGGCTGATAAAATAGATTAGGAAAGGCAAAATGGCCAAATGAAACAAGGCAGTAAGATTAGTGATATTCATAAACACTTAAAAAAGAAAGGAATTAAAAAGGTTTTGGGTTTAATATTGGATTTTTAATAAAGCGAATAAAGGTGCTGTGTCAACCGGCTTCCATACTTTTCTGTTAGGACTCATCGGTGGCTTGTTTGATGTGTCATTGACAACATTCGAATTTTAGTATAAGCTGGCTTTGCCCGTATAAAAAATGGAAACATTTTTATATAATAAGTGTTTCCCTTAGGAAACAGATGCAAACTGACAGTTTTAAAAAAATAATAGTAGAATGGCTGGAAAGAAAATTGCCCGACCTGATAGAAAGAGATTTAAAGTTTAAAGCAACTGAAGATATAGTGGCCGTAATTGGACCACGCCGGGTGGGAAAAACTTATTTTATGTTCCAGATAATAAAAGAACTATTACAGAAAACCGATAAAGAAGAAATCTTATTTATTGATTTTGAAGATAACCGCTTGGCTGGCATTAAGGTAAATAAGCTTGACGATATATTTTTAGCCCATAAAGAGCTAAGCGAGCGAGAGTTAAGATGCCTTTTCTTTGATGAAATCCAAGAAATAAAAGGATGGAGTAAATTTGTAAGAAGGCTGCATAATCTGGGAAAATATAAGATAGTAATTGGCGGTTCTTCTTCTAAGCTGCTGGGGAAAGAAATAGCTACGGAGTTAAGAGGGAGATATAAAGCCATTTTTGTAGCCCCTTTCTCTTTTAAGGAATTCCTCCGCCTAAAGAAATATGAGTACACACCTAAAATTGAACACAGTTCAGAAAAAGGAACTCTGTTAAGGCTGTTTAAAGAATACTTGGAGTATGGCGGCTATCCGGAAATAATAAAGGAAAGCGGCTTGTTTGAGAAAAAAGACAAGATAAACAGTTACTATGACACTATTTTTTACAAAGATATTGTGGAAAGGCATAAAGTAACTAATTATGAAATAATGGAAATGCTGATGAATTACTTAGTAAACAACTCCGCTTCAGTATTTTCAATCAGTAATTTTGAAAAAATTCTCAAGGAAAAAGGTTTAAAAGTGAGCAAGAAAACCATTTCTTTATATCTTAAATATCTGGAAGAAGCTTTTTTCGTCTACGCTCTGGAAGAATTTTCCTATTCCGCAAAGAAAAGGATAATGCGGCCAAAAAAAATATATGTTGTAGACAATGCCTTGGTAACTTTTCTTTCTTCTCAGTTTTCACCAGACGCCGGAAAGCTGCTGGAGAATGCCGCCATGACAGAATTGAAAAGGCAGAGAAAAGAGGCGTTTTACTTTAAAGGGAAAAGAGAATGCGATTTTGTGCTCAAAGAAAGAGGAAAGATTAGCCAAGCCTTACAGGTATGTTACAGCCTAAATGAGAAAAACAAAGACCGGGAATTAAAAGGATTAATGGAAGCAATGGATTATTTTAAGCTAAAAGAAGGAGTAGTGCTAACTTACGACCAAGAAGAAGAGTTAACATTTAAGAATAAAAAAATAAAGGTTATTCCCGTGTGGAAATGGATGCTTAAGTGATTTCTAGAACATAATAAAAATACTCACATCCCATCCATTGCCGGCATTCTTCCTGCCGGAGGCATTTCCTTCTTGCCGCCTAAAATCACATCATCGATTCTAAGAATCATTTCCGCAACCTCGGTTGCGCTGGACAAGGCCTGCGTTTTTATTTTCAGCGGCTCGATGACGCCGGCTTCCCAGGCATCCATGACTTCTCCGGTAAAAACATTAATTCCAGCTCCCTGCTGGCCAGTATCGTGAGCGAATCTTAACTGAGTTAAAACATCGATAGGATCTAAACCGGCATTTTCCGCTAAAGTGCGCGGGATGACTTCTAAAGCATCGGCAAAGGCTTGCACGGCTAATTGCTCTCTCCCACCTAAAGTACCGGCATAATGACGCACCCCTTTAGCAACTTCCATTTCAATTGCTCCTGCTCCGGCAACAATAAAACTGTCTTTTAATGCCGCAACTAAATCTCCAAAAGCATCGACTACTGCTCGTTTAATCTCTTCAGCGACATGCTCCGTTCCTCCACGGACTAATAAAGTTACCGCTTTGGGATTACGGCATTTTTCCACAAAAATCATTTCTTCATCATTAATTTTTTCTTCTCTGACTAAACCGGCGGAACCTAAATCTTCTGCAGCTAATTCTTTCCAGCTGCTGATAATTTTAGCATTAGTTGCTCGAGATAATTTTTCCAGATCGCTTTTCTTGACTCTGCGAACAGCTAAAATGCCTGCCTTAGCTAAGAAATGCTGCGCTAAATCATCAATTCCTTTCTGGCAGAATACTGCGGTTGCACCCGTGCTTTTGATCTTTTCAACCATCCGCTGCAAGGTTTTTTCTTCCTGCTCCAGGAACGCATTTAATTGCGCCGGATCGGTAATTTGTATTTTAGCATCAATTTCCGTATTTTTAATTTCTAATGAAGCATCTAATAAAGCAACCCGAGCGTTCTCTACTCTTTTAGGCATGCTGGGATGAGCTCTTTCTTTATCCAGAACTATCCCTTCTACTAATTCGCTGCCATCAACACTTCCTCCTGTAATTGTTTCGACTTTAATATCATTTAAATCCAGTTTATCTTGGGCTATTTTTTTAATTGCTAAAATAATTAAATCGGCTAATTTTTCTTTGTTGGCCTCTGCACCTTTCCCAGTCATGGCCGTGATGGCTACATTTCTAAGCAGCACATCATCGTGAATAGTAATGGTTCTGGCTGCTTTCTTCAATAATTTTTGCGCTTCTGCTTCTGCCAATCGATATCCTTTTGCCAGCACCGTAGGATGAATTTCTTGATCGAGAAGATCTTCCGCTTTTTTTAACAATTCTCCTGCTAAAATTACTGCCGTAGTCGTCCCATCGCCCACCATATTTTCTTGGGTTTTAGCTACTTCTACCACCATCTTGGCCGCCGGATGTTCTATTTGCATCTCTTCTAAAATGGTTACTCCGTCATTGGTAATGGTAACGTCGCCTAAAGAGTCAACAATCATTTTGTCCATGCCTTTAGGCCCTAAAGTAGTGCGTACAGTCTGAGCTACGGCTTTAGCGGCAGCGATATTATTGTGCTGAGCATCTTTGCCGGTAGTTCGTTTAGTATCTTCCGGCATAATAAAGATCGGTTGAATGTTGTCAGCCATTTTAACGTGAACCCCCCTAAAATTAAAATCACTAATGTTGCTTAAAACCTTTTTTATAAAGATTATGTAAGATAATTAATATTTTAGTGAAATTTTAGTATTAATTTAGTATTAATATTCTTAGTGTTTTTTATAAATGTTAATATTTCCCATCGGTTAAGTCAATAAGTCCTTCGTCGTTAAGTTCTAAGTCGATAAGCCCTTCTGCTTTAGAAATAATCCATTCTCCTAATCTGTGGCTGAAAGGACTAGCAAATTCAGCAAGTTCTTGATTGGAATCCTCGGGTTGAACCAAATCGCCGGGTTTGCTTTCTGGCCGGTTAGCAAATAATTTGGTTAATTCTGTATGTTCCTGCGCAGAAAGCGCGCCAACATAATTTTTTCCATCTTTGGTTTTGATAAGCCCCAAAGGATTTTTTACTAATGATTCTATTCTTTTTCCTTCAGGAAGCTGAGTATAAGCTAAAAACATAGCTAACTCATTTAAGCTGTTAACACCAGGAATGTAGCTCAGGGTACTGGGAGCTAAAAGGTAAGTTGCGCCATATCTTTCTTCGCTTCCATTTACGCTCATTAGCTTATAAACTAAAGCTTCTTGTACGGCTAATAGTTTTTCACCAAGGTCTTTGTTAAACATTAAAAGGTAAATTGACCATTTACTTATAAAAGTTATGTTAAAAAAGAACGATTTCAGAATAGGTTACATTGCGCTTGGAATTAGTTGGTTCGAAAACTAACTTCTTTTAGCATAAAAAGGTTCTCTACAATCAAGCTAAAAACACCGGCTAATTTTTCAATGGTTACTTCCGGCGGATTTAAGTAAGGGGCCAAACTGCTTAAAATTAAAATTCTTGAATCAATATTTTTGCCAAAATGCCTTTGAACATCTCGCTTAATCATTTCCTGAACAGCATCGTGGTTTTCAATCAAATAAAAATCTAAAATTCCTTTCTGAAGAACCTCTCTTTCCAGATCGTGGGGTTTAGTTACCGTCCCTCTTTTACTAAAACCAATTTCTCCCCAAACCTCGCGGCAAAAACGAGTTTTGCCAATGCCAGCCATGCCTTCGACAGTAGCAACATAGGGTTTCTGCCCAGAATAATTTAAAATTGTTTGAGCTAAAAAATCTACAGCTTCCGGGTAATCCATTACAAACGAGTTGGTCAACATTTATTCTTTTCTTCTTCTCAAATAGCTAACGCCAAGTAAAGCGGCTGCTAAAGCCCAAGGGAACGAATTGGAGTTACTGCCGGAATAATTACATGTGGGGCGATCTAACATTACTAAATCTTCTTTTTCAACAAAGTCGTCCACGCTCGCATCTGGTTTAGGAATAATTGGAATACTTCCGCCTTCACCGGCACTTCCGCCATTCCCGCCAACACCCGCATCAATATCAATCCCGCCACCATTTCCGCCGCTGCCCCCTGCACCGGCATCAACTGGATCAGGTAAAGCTTTCATTTCTTCATATTTGGTTTCAATCCAAGGCCCATAAGGAGCTACGCGAGTAGCCACATAACCAAATCCACAGCTAACCCAAGGCACGTCCGGGGGTACTCGAGAAGTAGCGGTAATTACGCCGGCTAGATTCCCATTTTTATCAAGAGCATAAGTTGGTCCACCTGAATCACCATAACAAGCATCCGGATTTGCGCCAGCCTCGCCATTATTACCTAATGGATAATTTTTACTAAAAATAATTTCTTTTTCAGTAATTACTCTGATAGGAACATCACCCCAATACAGAACTCCGGCAGATTCATCCCCGCTCTGGTCAAGAGTATCATCGCTGGGGTAAGAATTATGCTCACCATTTTCACCATAACCAGCAAGCCGAGTTATTTGGTCGATAAGCAACTGGCTATCATAAATGTCGCTCATAACCGCATCAGGAATAGGATTTTTTAATAAAACTAAGCCAATATCATTAACATCCATGCTTTCGGAACAGACTCCTTCATTAAGAGCAAGGTCATTTAATTTCTTATACCCGTAAGGGTCGTAACCTTCGTGGTAAGCTGTCGCTTTCATATCATGAACCAAATTAAGATTAAGCTCGTTTACATTAGTGGAACCATAAACTACTTTAATTTTGTCAGCACCCCACCAATCGACACAATGAGCCGCCGTAACAACTAAGTCCGGTTTAATCAAAGTTCCAGAACAAACTAAAATATTGCCTGGTTCTTGAGCCAACGCAACAATAGAAGGGAACTGGGCATGGCTTTCTGCTTTTGTGCCATTAATAACTTCCAAACCAACTCCCGGTTTTTCTATTTGCTGTACATTTACTCCAGGACTGCAACCAACTGCGCCTAAAGCAGCCAAGGAAAAAGTGTTAATTAAAGATTTATATTTCATTTGTTTGTTGGGTTGATAACCCACCCCTTGGGGCGACCTCATGTTAATGTCTGCTGTTTCCAGCAAACGCGAGGAAACTTTGTTTCCTGCGTGCCGAAAACTTCGTTTTCGAGCACATTAAAAATACCCCGCCGCTTGCGGTGATTGGGATTTTTATTTAAAATTATGTTTTTTTCCTGCTCTTTATAAATCTTCTGCTAGCTAATAAAGCAATTGCCCCTAAAAGAAATCCGCCATCTTGCAGAAAATTAGAGTGATTAGAATAATTACAGCCAACAGCATCAATTACCAAGTACCCGGAAGGAATCTCATCATTTGCTTCTGTATTTGTTTGTTCGATTACGGCAGGATTCTCTTTTAAACAATCTAACAAATTATCAATGCTGCTGTTGATCCAATTTTCGTGCGGCCCAGGTAAACTAACCACGGCACCATGTCCACATTCGGCAGGTTTATCGATAGGTATGCGGGAAGTAACCCCGGTTAAATAAGTCTGTCCCAGATGCTGAATATAAGTAGGCCCTCCTGAATCCCCATAACAAATATTGGGAGCATCGGGATTATCTTTTCCGACGACCATTTCTTTAGTATTATAATAAACAGCCAAAGTTTCCTCACCGTTAGGAGCATAAAATTTTATGATTGGCCCCGTTCCAGCATATAAATGTCCGGAAGCATCCATAGAATCTCTGCCATACCCTGCAAAAGTAACTTCCTTGCCTGCCTCTAAAGCCACCTCTTGCAGAGAAGCGGGTAAGATGGGAGTGATAATTGCATCGTTAATCGGCCGGTCCAAAAGAACCAAAGCCAGGTCATCAAAATTATATCCGTTATAAGACTCATAATCATAATTAGGATGTTGAACAGTTTCTAAAACCCCATAAAGACAACCATCACAGCTTTCATTCAAATCAGAAGAGCCATAAACCACTTTTACATCAAGAGATGAAGAAACGCAATGCGCTGCCGTTAAAACCACTTGCTCATGGATTAACGAGCCGGTGCAAAATTCAGATTTGCCTTCATTAACTGCTAAAGCTACAATGGATGGAAATTGAGCATGGCCGACATCCTGGCCATTGACAATAAAATCTTTATTGCTGAAAGAATTATCCGGCATGCTTACTTTTTATCAGCAGGCTCTATTAAATATTTCTACTAAGCAAAATCAATATTCAAATATATAAAGAAAGCAAGAACTAAGAATAACATATATTTGTTGCCTTCACTATAATAATCTTTATTAAGCGAGTAACTTCAAATTAATAGGAAAATTATGGCGCGGATTATATTTTTAGGCACTGCTGGAAGTTCTGCGGTAGTCAGCAGACAACTGCGCTCTTCAGGGGGAATAATCTTACAGGTAGAAGATCTGCAATTTCATCTCGACCCCGGTCCGGGAGCTTTAAATAAAGCAAAAGAATATGGCGTAAATGTTCAGAATACTACAGCAATTTTAGTTTCTCATAATCACATCAATCATTGCAATGACCTTAATGTTCTTATTGAAGCCATGACTCACGGGGGAATTGAACATAGGGGCATTATTTTAGGCAGTAAATCTATTTTTCAAACTGCAGACGACTGCCATCCTTTTTTAACTAAACACCATCAAACTTTAGTAGAAAAAATTATTCCTTTAGAAAAAAATCATAAAGTGGGCGTGGAGTTAATTGAAATAAATGCTCTGTCTGCCGAACATACCGATGGTCAGGCAATCGGGTTTAAATTTTTCTGCCCACGATTTACTTTAAGTTATACCGGGGATACTAAATTAACTCCCAAATTAATTGAAGAGCTGACTGGTTCCGATGTTTTAATCTTAAACGTGCCTTATCCGGGCGATAAAGGAACGGGCATGAATTTAGATACAACTGCCGCGATTCAAATTATTTCTACCGTCCGTCCTAAATTGGCGATCTTAACTCATTTTGGTTTAGAAATGTTGAAAACCGATCCTTTACAGGAAGCTCGAGAAGTGCAGCGCATTACTGGTGTGCAGACCATTGCTGCTCTGGATGGCTTAACCATCACACCGGAAGGGTACGGGCAGAATCGATGCCCGGTGAAAGGATATTATTAAATTTCTTGTCCTCATCTTGTTCTCGGTTGGTGTGTTTGTTTTATATCACCCAACTAATCAACCACACTAACCCTAAGGCCAAGAAACATCCGGCAGAAATGAAAGGCATGGCCGGATAAAACTTTCCTTCATCGCCTTTCCACATTAAAAGCGCTAATCCCAATAAAGCGCCAAAAGGAATAATTAAACTTTGCCACAAACCCATTTCTTTCAGCAGTACGCCGGCAAAGATTAAAGGAAAGCCGATATCTCCTCCGCCTAAAACGGCCGTTCTTACTTTTGCTAATCGTGTTTTAGTTTTTTTAACTTTAGGAAGTGCGGGGAGCTTGCTGGTCTTGCTTATGGTGTAGGGGATAAGTAAACCAGCAAAAATTTTTGCTTTTGCCTGTGATTTGGCCAAAGCAACCATGTGCTTGGATTTCCAAACCGCATAAGCATCATAAGCAGAGATTAAAATTAATAAAATAATTGCCGACCACAAATTTAACAGAGGAACAAAAATGGCTGCTAATCCGCCGTAAACAAACAGTTCCGTTAAGTTGTGAACCCAGACGTTAGGACGAAAGATTTTCCATAAGCCAAAAATCAAAGCCAGCAGAAAAGCTAAGCCTTTGCCTAAAAAAATGCTCCAGGCAACGGTTAAAGAAAGAACTACGGCCAGCAGAAACCAAATCTTCCAAACCAGGGTTAATCGGTATTTCATCAATAAAAATAATATTCCGGTTCCAATTAAAATAGCAATGACGATGGGGAAAAAAGAAGTCTTTTCATCCAGGGGCGGCCTTTCCCCAATCGGCAATTCTTTAAATTCAGTTTTGCCGCTCTCTAAACTTTTAATTGGGTCGATATAATTATACAAAATTCCCAGGCCAATCAATTGCGCAAAAAGAAAGGTGAACAGCACGATTAAAGTGATTTTCCAGGAATGTTTCATAAAGGAAAAGCAAGCTTATATTGTTTATATATTTAACTAATA